>JAJYMI010000054.1 GCA_021787125.1 Thermoplasmata archaeon
TTCAGTTCTGAGGAGCTCGAGATTCCATCCGTCTTGTAGTAGCCGTTCCAGATGACCCTGTCATCTTTCAGGCCGACCTTGTCTCTGATGTATTTGAGAAGCTTTTGGTTCATGTGATATTCCTGCTTTTCGTCTCCCCACAGAGAATAGAGACCGGAGTCCATGAATAGAGAGACGTATGCAATATATCTCAGTTTTTGTCACAGCTCCTAAAATTTCTCTGCACCATCCTCGTCTTTTGGTGAAAGAATGAAAAAGGATTTGTACAGCTTCGCTAATATTTAGCAATGAAGTTCTTGACGGTACTTCCTGAATTTATACCATCCGCTTCTGTGAGTGACACCATCAATCAAATCCTTCCTGAAATGAAAATTGTAAACGACCTGAACTTTGAAAAAAATGACGCAGACGTTCTGGTCGCCACTACGTTCACCAGACTGGGGCGCGATGAGCTCAAGAAATTCCCCAACCTGAAGTATGTGCAGATAGCTAGCACCGGCTATGACAACGTCGACATCCCGTACCTCAAGGAGAAGGGTATCACCCTCTGCAACATACCGGTTGCAAACAAGCAGAGTGTCGCAGAACACGTGATAACATTCATGCTCGTCTTTCTCAAGGACATGATTTTCCTAAACTCTGAACTTAAGGAGAAAAAGAACTGGCCACTGCTGACAGGTTCGAGAGACCTGGAGGGAAAGACTGTGGGAATCCTGGGAATGGGAATGATTGGTGTTCAGCTTGCCAGGAGACTTATCTCCTTCGGTCCTTCGATCCTGTACTATGACGTGAAGAGATTAAGCACGGCGGACGAAGAGATGCTCGGCCTCAACTACGTTCCGTTTGATGACCTGCTCACAAATTCGGACATAGTTTCCGTGCACATGCCCCTGACACCCCAGACTAGAGGAATTTTCAACGAGGAGAATTTCAGCAAGATGAAAGACGGCGCAATATTCATCAACACCTCCAGGGGAGAGATAGTTGACGAAAAGGCTCTGATAAACGCCGTGAAGAGGAAAGGAATGAAGGCGGGAATAGACGTCTATGCCAAAGAACCACCCGATTTCGACTCTGAACTTTTCAAGCTTGAAAATGTGATCTGCTCTCCGCACATAGCCGGAGTGACCGTAGAGAGCCAGCAGAGGTTCCTCACAGAAACGATCTCGAACGTGCTCAGGTACGCTCAGGGGATCGACCCGCTGTACAGGGTGGAATTTTGAGAGGCTATGAAGCATTTGCTGACGCGGTCAAGAGGTTAGACCTCCTCCCCATCTTTGGAAACCCGGGCACGACAGAACTCACATCTCTGAAGGGAGTGGACGATTATGTGCTCACTCACTTTGATGGTCTCTCTGTGGGGATGGCAGATGGGCTCTCACAATTCACTTTCTCCCCTCATCTCGTAAATCTGCACACGGTCCTGGGGCTCGGGAACTCGATGGCATACATACACTCCGCTAAAATGAACTACTCTCCTGTGGTCGTCACCGTGGGACAGCAGGACCTTAGGCACATTTCCATGGAACCACTGCTGTCTGGAGACATACTAGGTCTTGTAGGGAACAGCGTGAAGTTCAAATACGAACTGAAGAACTCATCTGAGATATCTTCTGTCCTAAGAAGGGCAAAGTCAGAAGCTCTGACACCCCCGATCGGACCCGTGCTTCTCTCATTACCCATGAACATAATGGACGAGGAATCGACGTACAGACCTCCCGAACCAGTAAGAGTAAGTTATGATGTCCAGAACGATGAAGCCGCTGAACGGGTCTCCGAACTGATAAAACAATCAAGGAACCCAGCCCTTGTCTTCGGGTGGGAAATAGACCTGTTTGATGCCTTCAAGGAGGCCGAGAGAGTCGCGGAGAAACTTGGTTGTCCTGTCTATGGAGAACCGCTTACACACCGTTCACCCTTTGACTCTACAAACAGGATGTTCGGTGGGAACCTCCTTCCCGGATCAACGCTCATCAATCTCAAACTGCTACAGAACGACCTAGTGGTGTTCATAGGCGGAGATGTGCTGCTCTACCCATACCTTCCTTCTCCCCTCCTCGAGGGGAAGAAAGTGGTCTTTGTCGGACTTAATTTCAGTCCGAAATTTGGGGACTTCTATAGGGCCAACGTGAAATATTTCCTCCGAGAACTGGAAGGGAAAATAACGAAGAAGGGTAGCTTCTCAAGAGCTGCGGATTTCCAGACAACCACAAAGATCGCCAACGAAAAGGAGAGAATGGGAATCACATACGTAATGAGCAAGGTGAAGAAACAATTCTCAGATTATGTGATAGTGGACGAGGCCATTTCATCTTCCACCGTGCTGAGAGATGTTCTGGGGTATGCACCTAGAAAGTACTTCTTCAACAAGAGTGGACAGCTGGGATGGGGTTCACCTGCAGCGGCGGGAATATCGATGAAATCTGGCAAGGTACTTGCGATCATAGGAGAGGGATCATTCATGTATTCACTTCAGATCCTATGGACGGTCAAGAGGTACAACCTTCCCGTCAAGTTCCTCATACTGCGCAACGGTGGATATTCCATTCTGAAGAGCTACTCGCTCAGCTACTCTCCCGGAGTGGAGAAGAAGGATTACCTCAGCTTTTACCTGCCTACCGAGAGGTTCGCGGAATCTTTCGGAATCGAATCCATGGTCGCAGACAAGGAGCTGGAGAGTCTCAAGTGGCTGAGTGAAGGAAACGAGTCTAGACTCCTGGTAGTGGATGTAGACAGGACAATTCCAAAGTTGTTCCTGTGATATGGAGTCAGCTGGTTTGTCTTTTACAGAGGGGTAGAGATCTATCCATTTGGGAGACAAATCAACCGCTGTTTACATGTTTTCCGTTTGTGTCAAGGATTAAAATAGTCCTTAGGACATGTGCAGTGGATAGGAAATGGTGCAGAGTAAACTAAGATCGATTTCTGTAAGTCGTTCTATTGAGGTTGTTTGTTCACCTGCCTATCAAGGAAGATGAACCTATGGTCCAAAATTTTGGAAAATACCAGAATCTTGTCGGGGGAGAATTCGTATCGGAAGGAAGAGAGAAGGACATCGTCAGTCCTGTTGATGGAAGCAAAATCGCAAAGGTGATTTTGGCAAACGCGGAAGTCACGAAGCGCGCCATTGATGAAGCGCACGACGCCTTCTATCACAAGTGGCTCAAAACAACCCTGCTGGAAAGAAAGACGCTTCTGGACAGACTGTCGAACCTTGTTCAAGAAAAATCAGAACTCTATACGCAACTGGAATCCGCAAACACTGGAAAGACCATCAGACAGAGTACACTGATGGACATTCCTCTCGCAATAGATCACCTGAGGTATTTTGCTCACGAAACGGAGTTCAAGGAGACGAGGGAGATTCTTCACCCCGAGTATCCGGGAACGACTGGAACAATCCAGTATGCTCCGTTGGGCGTAATAGGGGCTATAGTGCCATGGAATGTTCCGCTGATGATGACCGTGTGGAAACTCGCCCCAGCAATAGTTGCTGGGAACACTATTGTAATCAAGTCATCTCAGTTCACTCCGCTGACTGCGTTAGAGCTTGCGAAGGATATAGACAGGGCAGGTTTCCCAGCAGGAACAGTCAACATACTGGCGGGAGAAGGTTCCACAATCGGTGACATAATCGCAAGGAGCCCCAAGGTCAATGCGGTATCGTTTACCGGTTCCACCGCGACCGGAAAGAAGGTCCTGAATGCTGCTTCTTCCGGTGTGAAAAAGGTGACTCTCGAGCTGGGAGGAAAGAGTCCGAACATAGTGTTTGATGACGCTGAGTTGGAAACTGCAGTCAAGGGTTCTCTGTTCGGCATTTACCTGAATTCGGGGCAGCTCTGCGAATCGGGAAGCAGACTGATTATTCACAAGGATATCAGGAAAAAATTCGTGGAAATGATGCAGGAAAAAATTAGCAGACTCAACGCTGGAAATCCCATGCAGTTTGAGACTGACCTGAGTGCAATTACCACATCAGACCAGCTTGACAAGATAAGGGAAATGGTGAGTCAGGGCGAATCGGAGGGAGTCAAGGTAATCCAGCCCCTGAACATTGAAGGCAAGGTCCCATCATCGGGATTCTACTTCCCACCAACAATACTATCAGGAATCGATGGGAGACACACCATTGCCATGGAGGAGATATTCGGCCCCGTAGTGACGGTTCAGGAGTTTGAATCAGAGGAAGACGCGGTACGGATTGCCAACGACACCAACTATGGTCTCGCGAGCGCAGTCTGGACAAAGAACAATGAGAAGGCGAGAAGAGTGGCAAGCAGGATCGAAGCCGGTACCGTCTGGGTGAATGACTATCATCTGCTCTCTGCTGCTGCACCGAGAGGTGGATTCAAGGACAGCGGAATCGGAAGAGAACTGGGACTGGAAGGCATACTAGAATTCACGCAAACTAGACACATCTTCTTCAGCAATACGGAGAACGCTCTGAAAGAGATTGCGTATGGATTGCTGCTTCCGTAGATAATACGATCCTCAGAGGAGATAGAGACACAACACCTCTTTCAATCGGTGTTCAACATCAAAAGCGAAGAGCAAGGAGTACTCCGTTTAAGGATGCTAAAACATTCCTCTACAATAGACTCCAGCGGGAAATGTATATGTAATCCTCCATACATACTCGATAGTGCAGGACAAAACTGTAAATCTTGCAGCTGGCAACAGAAGATGGCTGGTTCTGATCGGATACATGCTTATTTCAATGTCCTCTCAGATAATCTGGCTGAATTTTGCAGGAATAGTGTCCCCTCAGATGGAAACTATCTTCCACGTCGGCTACGGACCCCTAAGTCTGATGTCTGGAGTCTGGCCACTCGTCTTCATACCGATATCCATTCCCACCGGACTCATGGTAGACAGGTGGGGATTCAAGAAAGTCGTACTCATTGGCGGGGTGATACTGGTCGTCTTCTCCTGGTTAAGACTGTTGAGTGGTGGGAGCTTTGCGCTTCTGTTCGTATTCCAGAGCTTGGCGGCCATAGGACAGCCCTTTGTATACAATGGTATCTCTAAACTATCAGGAAACTGGTTTGCGGAGGGAGAACAGGGACTTGCGAACGGAATAGCAGTAATGGGTCAGATAGTGGGCATGGTGATAGCCCTAGTGCTGGTTCCTCTTATGGTACCTCAGGGAGCTGGCTTTTCGCTACTTGAATCGAACATGGCCGTTGTGTCGGTCATCGTCACGCTATCCGTGATATTCTTTGCAGTGTTTTCGAAAGAAAGTCCAACGGGAATTGCGCCTAGTCCGCTGGTCAAGGAGAAGGCTGGCTCAAATATCTGGCACCTCTTGTCAATGAAGAACATCATACTTCTCATGATCCTGTTCCTTGTCGGAGTGGGAATATTCAGCGGTCTCATTCAGTGGGTTGAGGCAATACTGAACTCGAGGGGGATCTCTTCTCTTGATGGGGGATTGATAGGAGCAGTGATTCTGATAAGTGGAATAGTGGGAATGGTAGTCATTCCGCTACTCGCCGATAAGTATTCCAAACTGAAACAGATAGTTGTAATCAACGCATTGATCGTTGCGGTGATGCTCTTCATTTTCAGCCTCAGACTGAGTCTATTTCTCTATGCCATCGTCGGGGTGATTCTGGGATTCACACTACTCTCTCTTGCCCCTATCGTGTTACAGATTTCCCTGGAAACGGCGGGAAAGGAAAGAGCAGGAACCGCTGCAAGCATAATATGGTTGACGTCACAGGTCGGAGCACTGCTCTTCATACTCGTCATGCCATCGCTCAACACATTCCAGATCGGCTTGAAACTCTACCTCTCAGATCAGTGGTTCATCTCTCTGGTCTTTACTGGAGTGATGATGTTGGTTGCGGTAGTGCTTGGCCTTATGCTCAATGACACCAGGAAGGCAAAGGACACCAAGAAGGTGACTGAAGGAAGCTAAGATCCATTAATCCGTAGTCAGCGAGTCGATGCGAGATTGCTCTCCTTTAGACTCTTTCTGTTGTTCTTATAGTATCCGACGAACCGTTTGAATTCGTCCTCGTATATCGAGTTCAACTCCATGTCAGGATGGTAATCAACAAAGGGTGCGCCCAGATCTCTGAGGTCGTAAAATTTGAGCTTTCCAAGTCCAACAGCAGCCATCATTGCAGCACCATTCACCGTCGAGTATCTGGGGTCATTCACGACCCTGATATCTCTGCCCAAAACGTTTGCGAACACAGATGCCCTCAGAGGGGAAAGTGCTCCGCCTCCGCTCATGTACAGTTCGTTTATCCTCTTCCCGGTGAATTTCTCGATCGTTCCTAGAAGCCACTTTGAGTTCAGTGCCACTCCTTCCATCACGGATCTTATCACATCCTCTTTCTTGTTTTCCAGGGATAGATTGTAGAATCCTCCCCTGATGTAAGGATCCTCTACCGGTGCCCTCTCTCCGAAGAGCCACGGAAGGAACATAAGACCCCTTGAACCGGGTTGAGAACTTGAGGCCATATTCTCGATGACTGAGTACTTGTCCTCCCCAGAAATGCCCAAGAGGGATGAGACGAATTCCATACTGTTGCAGGCGTTTTCCTGCTCGGCCGCTATGAAGTACCTCCCGGGAATTCCGCTCGGAAGGGAAGCGATATTGTGGAACAGATCCGTCTTCTTGAATGGTACGTGTGCGGTTATCCAGGAAGATGTTCCCATGTATATCAGGGACCTGAAATCATCAGTGCATCCTGAACCTATGAGGGAGCAAGCAACATCACCACATCCCGAGACTACCTTGACATCCTCAACACCCAATCTTTTGGCCACCTCCGCCTTGAGGGTTCCAACGACTTCCGTTGGCTTGACTGCTTCCGGCAGCTTTTCTCTCAGAATTCCCGACATGGCAAGTAAGCCGTCGTCATACGTCACATTGTTTGCGTCCCTATTGTCCGTCGACCATAACAGTGCCAAGTTGTCCCAGGATCCCTTGAAATTTCCGGTCAGCTTCGCCGCTATGTAATCCTTTGGCTCAAGGAATTTGAAAGTCTTTTCGTAAAGGTTAGGATCATTGCGCTTTATGTAGAGTATGTGGGCCAGTGAATCCTTTCCGGAATGCGTCGGGGCACCACCAGTTTTCCTCAACCACCTTACGAGCTTGTCTGCCCTGTACCCGGATATTGAAGGGAAACCGGAGGTCAGTTCTTCGATCTCTTTGCTCCCTCTAGTGTCCATCCAAATGATCGCATCGCCGAGCGCATCTCCATTCCTGTCAACTGGAACTGTTCCAGACCATTGGCCAGTCAACCCGATGCCCTTTACAGCCACACCTTGAGAATTGGAGACTATCTCCTCCATCCCGTCCATTACAGAATCGAACCAATCCTGAGGATTCTGCACTGCCTCTCCTCCCTTTCCGATCCTCAGGCCGTACGACCTTGTCGCTCTCCCCAGAGTGTTCTTGTCTATATCAACGAGCGAGAGCTTCACAGACGATGTGCCGAGGTCAATTCCTATGAATGCATCCTTCATAACTCATCACACTCCTTACTGGCTATACAGCCACTCAACGACACTCTTCAGGAATACATCCGTTGACTCTTTCGGCAGAACCGAGGCCATTCCGTAGATCGGAGCCATCGATGATGCCTTGATCTTTCCTCCCTTGACCAGTTCCACGGAGCTCTTGAGGTCCGCGACAAATTTCTCCTTGACGCTGTCAAGAGTGTGCCTGTGAGTGAGTGCAACGTGGAAGCCTGCTGGGTTTGAGAGACCGCTCAGCATCCAGCCCTTATTCGACATGGATTCCCATATGAGATATGGGTCCATTTCTTTTGAAGAAATCGCAATGACCCACAGTGGGTTTCCGACCACGTTCACTCCAGAGATACCGCTCACAGATTTCTTGATGAAGTCTCCGGTATCGAGTATTCTCTTTGCTTCCCTCACATAACCCTCTCTTCCCATCAAGAGCATTGCCGCCCAAGCTGCCACTATGGGATAGCCCGGTCTGCTTCCCAGGAGAGTTGGGGTGAAGTATATCCCGCCCTGCCAGGTCGCATTTGCGTAAAGTTGACTCTGAAAATAATCCCCATTCCGGTAGAGTACCACGGAAGTTCCCTTGGGCGCATATCCATACTTGTGAGTGTCCATGGAAATTGATGTGACTCCGTCCACAGAGAAATCGAAGTTGGGGAAATCGTAACCAGAGTCTCTGACGAATGGATCGATAAATCCTCCCAGGCAAGCATCGACGTGCATCCCTACATTCTTGTCCTCGGCAAGTTCGGCCAACTCTTCTATCGGATCGAAAGTGCCGAATGGGAAGTTTGGCATTGATCCCACAATCGCAATAGTATTCCCACTCATGCTCTCCTTCACTGCTTCTACGTCCGCAGTGAAGTGTTCATCCACTCCAACGATTACCGGCTTGATTGAAAAGTACTCGCACGCCTTCAGGAACGAAGGATGAGCTGTCGATGGGAGGATGATCTCTGGTTCCATAATTCCCGTCTTTCTTCTGAAGTAATCTCTGTACGTCTTCATTGCAAGCAGTATGCTCTCTGTCCCTCCAGAGGATACTGCTCCTCTGACTCCGTCCTCTCCGTGCATAAGTGAAGAGGACATACTCACTATCTCCCTTTCGAATTTTGGTATGCTCGGCCAGATGTCTGGATGGAGAGCATTCGTTTGTGAGACCATGTGGTAGAGCTTCTCGTAGAACGAGAGCAGAGGTTCATCGCCGTAGTAGACTGCTCCGGATACCTTCCCTTCCTTCCACGGAGCGTTCTCCCTCTCTGCAAAGTGCGCCAGGGTTTCGAGCAGGGAGCTTTCCGCAATTCCTTTTTCAGGAATCTTGACAAAGTTTGTCTCCTTGGAGTCATATGGTTTCAGTTCCTTCTGCAGCCCTTTCAACACGGAATCAAAATTTATTCCGTCCATATTGTGATAATTGATTCTTCTGTATTTTAACATTTTTGATTCCTTCCTTGTTCTTTTCGACAGATTCCGTACGGTTATTTTTTAGCGGATCAATCGTATAGGAAGGTTTTCCCAGTTATCTATAAATATCAAACAATTTATGTTTAGAACGATGAAGAAAGTAGCGCTCATCATCGTACTTCTGATTTCTGTTATCGTTATTCTTCCTGCAGTGAGTGGGTCCATTTCTCAGCCAGGAGAGAGGACGCCCATAAAACACGTGATCAACATCTATTTTGAGAACCACACGTTCGATAACTTCTTCGGTACATATCCGAACAATCCAACTTCTGCAAACCAGACTCTGATATCTGAAATATCAAAGCCGGTAAATCTGCTGAACAACACTTCACTGATGAATAGTCTTACTCCCGTAGCCACTGGTACTTTCAGCACTCCGAATCCCATAGAAGGATACAGCGCATATCACATTGACTGGAACCATGGGAAAATGAACGGATTCATTCAGGGAAGCGGACAACCGTCTATGACGTACTATACCGCAGCCCAGTTGGGGCCGATGTGGGACCTGGCGGAGGAATACGGTATGAGCGATATGTATTTCTCGCCCGTCATATCAGAAAGCGCTCCAAACACCCTCTATTACCTCGCGGGATTCTCTCCAGTCTTCAACGATTATGGCCCCCCTCCTTCCATACCAATCAATGAGACCATTTTCGGTGAACTGAACAAGTACGGCATCCCCTGGGGAGTCTATGTCGGTGATAACAACAAGAGCTTCGACATGTCTGGCTACATTCAGGGTATCGGAGCTTACTCCAACGACATCTACAACTGGAACACTCTGCTGCAGCAACTGAACAACGGCAGCCTTCCTGCAGTGAGCTATGTATTCTCGCAGGACGCCAATGGCTACGATACGGGTGCCCCCGGGAGTCTGCTCAAGGGAGAGGTCTGGCTGATGTCCCTGATAAATTACATAGAATCTAGTCCGGAGTGGAACAGCACTGCCATTTTCATAACCTGGGACGATCCAGGAGGATACTTTGACCAGGTCGCTCCCCCCGTTGTGGATGGAGTCCAATTAGGCATGAGGCTTCCGCTGATCGTCGTTTCACCGTACGCTAAAGAGAACTATATTTCTAGTACTGTGCTCACTCATTCATCTATCCTTGCTTTCATCGATTACAACTGGAACCTTCCGGCGCTGAACGGTTTTGTATCCAATGTGAACATTCCCCTGGACTTCTTCGATTTCAATGAATCAAGGGCTCCGATGACTTTCACATTTGGAAACGTGAGTCTGCCAACCAGTGGTCTGGAAGTAAACATAACTCAAGTTGCTTCATCCCTTGATCTCTCTAGCACTTTTCCCCTAGCCCCCCAACAGCCTTTCCAATCTCTGCACTATTCGGAACACGGTGAAATCAATTACACACTCTCTTCCATAGGCGCTGGGGTACTGGTCAAGAATGACGTTACATATTCTCCATTCTATTCCTCCCCCTATCTGCTCTTAATCCTCGTCATTGCTGCCGTCCTGATCGTGGAATACCTTCCAAGGAGGAAGAAGTGAAATGACCACTTCGATTGAAAGAAGAAGTTCGAGAATCATCACAGGGCTTTTGAAGGGAGCGTTACCTGCTTCTCTCTTCACGAGCGGAATCCTGCTCAGCTATGGATACGCCACGGGATTGATTTACAGCGTGGGAGATCCCAGACAGCTCACTTCAATCTTTGGAGGAATCATATTTGGTGCTATCGTCTTTGCACTGCTGGGGTTCGCCCTTAAACAGAACAGAATGAACCTACTGTCTCTTACCATTCTCTCTGCTGTCCTGCTGATAGCTGGATACTCGATAATATTCCTCAACTCGTTTGCCCTGAGCAATACCAACATCATGATAGTCGCATTTCTGATAACATCTCCTTCGATGGCGGTATCTCAGCTGGTAGGACGCTACTTCCCCAACTTTTCGCTGATGCTGAGACTTTCTCTGGGTGCTGTACAGGCAATCCTGGTCATCGTGTTCGTCTTCGTCTATGCACTAGAATATGAGTTGCAGGGACAGATAAATCTGTACCTAGGACCACTCATTTTCCTTCTTATCTCGGTGGTTTACTTCATAGTACTCAAACTAGTTTAGCCTACCAAGCTGGAGTCCGGGATCCGTCCTTGCACCACGGAAGACCGAGAGGTTTTTTCGCGATTCCGAAAAGAACATATTCTGCACGTGCATGTTTTGAATAGTCAGAAATGATACCCTCCCGAAACCGATGGATCCTACATGGATTGTCTTCTTTGATCTCGATGGTACACTCTGGGATCATCTTGATGTGACTTCCACAAATCCGCCTTTCACGAAGATTTCAGATAACGTTATTTCGGATTCCAAAGGTATTCGGATCACTCTCATGCCGGGGG
>JAJYMI010000089.1 GCA_021787125.1 Thermoplasmata archaeon
TTGTCCATCATCGACATAGTTCAGTCTGATCCCTCTGTCTATCGTAGCATTGATGACTGAGCCACCGTACATATCAGGAAATGGGGAGACATCTGTTCCCCCCCCACTGAAGCTTATTCGATAGGGACACACAACGGAGATCTTCTTCATGCCGTACAATCATGAAGAAAACCAATCTTATTAATGGTGATGCAAGATCGAAAGCCAAGGGAATGGCCTAGGTTCAAGAAGTTAAAATTAAAATCGGTCAATGAAATCCGTTCACTATGAGAGTTCTGATACTTGGAGTCGACGGTTACATTGGCTGGACTCTGGCACAGAGGCTCGCTTCAAAGGGACACGACATTTATGGGGCAGATAACTTCTTCACGAGAAAAAGAGTCAAAGAGGTCGGATCTGAATCCGTCCTGCCAATACCTCCCATGGGCACGAGGCTCAAGAGGTTTGGCGACTTCTACCGGAAGGACATCAAGTTCTTCAGAGGGAACGTGGCAGACCCTGATTTCATGTACCGCCTGTTTGAAGAGGTACGACCAGATGCAGTTTACCACCTGGCAGAACAGCGGTCCGCACCATACTCCATGATTGGTCTAAAACAGGCCAACGAGACGATGGTCAGCAATCTGGTCAGCACAATCAATCTGGTATATGCAGCAAAGGACCTCAATCCCAATATCCACATAATAAAACTGGGCACCATGGGAGAATATGGGACTCCGAACATAGACATAACTGAGGGGTTCATGGAGATAGAGTTCCGGGGGAGGAAGGACACCGTGCCATTCCCGAGGAACGCAAGCTCCTGGTATCACTGGACGAAGGTGCACGACTCCAACAACCTCATGTTTGCGAACAGGATTTGGAAACTGAAAATAACCGACGTTATGCAGGGGGTCGTGTATGGGACTGCAACAAAGGAAATTGAGAAATCACGACTCTACACCAGGTTCGATATAGATGAGGTGTGGGGGACGGCGCTGAATAGATTTGCAGCGCAGGCAGTGGCAGGTCTCCCTATTACTCCATATGGCAAAGGGAACCAGAAGAGGGGGTTCCTCTCGCTGGAAGACAGCATCACCTGTCTGAACTTGGCTCTGGAAAAACCGCCCAAAGATGGCGAATACAGGGTACTGAATCAGTTTGACCAGTACTATTCAGTGAACTTCCTGGCAGAAACTGTCAGCGAAGTGTTCAAGGACATCTCCGGCAAGTCACCTGAGATCAAACATGTAGATAATCCCAGAGTGGAGGCGGAGGAACACTATTACAATCCAGACCACAAGAAACTGTACGATCTCGGTTACAGGCCATCTGGAGATTTGAGAAAGGATATCGGAAAAATAATCACTGACCTGCTGGATCACAAGGAGAAGTGCAAGGAACTGAAGAAGGTAATAATGCCCAGGACATTCTGGAGAAAGAGCTCAGGGCTCTGAACCGCCACTTTGCCCTGACTCCTTGACCGCGTGTCTATAGGTCGCTTCGAGAACGAGTCTGTAATCTTCTGCCCGACCGACGCTCACCCAGGAGCGGCTTGGCACTTCAATCGCTTCAAACTTTGTTCCTGATTTAATCGCTGCAGCTATTGCATCCGTCAACTCCGCCTTCCCGTCTTTGTAAGATATGAGGTCGAATATCTGGGGCGGCAGATAGTACAGAGCGCACAGCGCGTAATTGGATGGTGGATTCACTGGTTTTTCGACGACTGCTGTCACTTCCTTGAGGTCTCTTTCATCAGAAAGTACAGCAACACCGTACCTCCTCGGATTGTCCACTCTCATTACGAATAGCTTCCATTTTCCGTCGATCTCAGCACCTCTGAGTACCTCCCGGTATCTATCGATATCGAGAACCATTCCATCCCCTGCTGCCAGAAGAAATCCCTCACCCTCTGCGAACTCTCTCGCTGCAAGGACAGCATCTCCGAATCCCCTCCTCTCATTCTGGAAGTAGATTTTCACCGAGGGAAAGATTCTCCTCAGATAGTTTTGGGTTAGAGTATCTGATGGGTCCAGAACGACTGCGATATCTTCGATTCCGATTTTCTCAAGTTTGGTCATGAGAACGTCGATTATCGGTCTCAATATGAGCGAGCCGCTCCTGAAATCATAGACGTTCAGGAGTTCCTTTCTTACCAGTCCATTCAGGCCCGACCTCTTTCCAAGACCCGCGGCCGTTATGATCGCCTTCATTTTCTAAAGAGGAAATGAGCAAATTGTATAAAACCTAAACTAGTCATTTCATAACGCGTGAGGTGAACACAACGAGCACCGTCATCTTTGATAATAGACTATATTTTAAACGGTGAAAGGATAGGGGTGAGGTGACATCATCATTCCTTCCCGTATCAGAGGTTGCCGGGGGAATTGTGATGCTGATTGTGAGTTCATTCATTCTCACTCTCACGATAGAAGAAATTGGCAAGAGGGGGAAATTCACCGAAAGATTCACCGGAACTGTGATCAGCCCGATCTTCACTGCCATGCCAGAACTGGTCATAATTATCATAGCCCTGGTACTGGTCGGAAAAGAGCCAGGCTCGGAGGTAGCCGCAGGGACGATAATAGGCGAACCGTTCATGGTTTCAGCAATAGGTTTTCCAGTAGTGGCCCTGACTCTTCTTTTGGTCAGAAGAAAGAGGAAGATAGAAGCCATCGACCCAATCCTGTCAAAGTCTCTCATATACTTCGGACTCGTCTTTCCGATAATGCTTATCCCGCTGTTCTTCGGTTTTGTGGCAGTAAGGATAACAGTTGCGGCCGTGTTAGTTCTTCTCTATTTGGTGTTCCTTCTGTTTGTGAAGGGAAAGGAGACGTTTGAAGAGGAAGCCACCTCTATCAGGATAAGGAATAGGGCGCTGTTATCATTGATTGTAGCATCCGGAGTCGTCCTCCTAATAGGCGGATCGACAATGCTCGTTCAAGGAATAGACAGTCTTTCTTTGCAGACCGGAATAAACCGGGAACTGATTACAATCCTGCTGGTCCCGATAGGCACAATCGTTCCAGAAACAATGAATGCGATCATATGGGCCCTGAGGAGCAAGACGAGTCTCGCAATAGGAGCAATGGCTGGAGAGGAGATGTATTTTGCAACATTCTTCCCCGCACTAGGTATCCTGGCGAGCCAGTGGGTAGTAACTTTCAATGGTATCGTAGCCATACTGCTTACCTCTTCATTCTCTATAGCACTAGGTCTGATCACTTATAGATTCAGGAATGCAGTTTATGTCTACGTAATCTATCTTGCATCTTTTCTGATATTTCTGTTGTTCATTTACTAATTTTTGGGTAAATCCAATAAAATAGGAAATGTTAAAATATTGTCCCTGACTAACGGAAATATGACCGACCTATCTGGATCATCGCTCTCGAATATAAAAGAGAGACTTCTGAATGGATCCCCATTGATAGTTTACGATTTTGATGGCAGAGAAGAGGAGGCGGATATGGTATTTTACGCCGGGGCAGTGACCTGGAAATCGATCAACCAGCTGAGGAAGGATGCTGGAGGGCTCATATGTTACGTTACCGGAAGGGACGAAGCGGGCACGATCGGACTGAACTTCCTTACGGACGAGTGGAGGAAACATCCGGTTTACCAGAACCTCATCAAGAAGCCCTCCTACGGTGACTACCCCTCGTTTATGATGTGGGTCAACCACGTTTCAGTCGGTACCGGAATCTCAGATTCTGACAGAGCAAACACGATAAGAGAACTTCACAATCTACTGACAGACCATGTACAAAACAAGGGAGAATACTTCCTGAAAAATTTCTATGCGCCAGGCCACGTTCCTGTGCTCGCGTCCAGAGGACTGGACGAGAGAAAAGGACACACAGAACTTGTATCACACATCGCAGATCTCGTGGGTCTTCCGAGGAGCATGGTCATAGCAGAAATGCTCGGAGACGGAAAGAGCCTGAAGAGAGCTGGAGCAGAAGAATACGCTTCTAGGAACAACCTGATATTTCTGGAAGGAAAAGAGATAATAAAGAGTTGAGCAAGATGACGAAGTACGGAATCGTTGATACAACTTTCTCACGGGTGGATATGGGCAGGTTTGCATACGAAATTATACGGAAAGAAGACCCGGACGGAGAGATACTGCGATACACAGTTCCCGGCATAAAGGACATGCCCGTCGGAGCAACAAAGCTCTTTGAGCAGGGGTGTGAGGGTGTTATTACGCTTGGCTGGGTAGGGAAGACCAAGCTGGACAAGTACAGTTATCTCGCAACGAGCATCGGTCTGATTCAAGCACAATTGCTCGCCAAGAGGCACATAATGGACGTAACCATACACGAGGATGAGGTGGAAGAATCCCAGCTGTTTGCGCTAGCAAAAGATAGGGCATCAAAGCACGCGGCAAACCTGGTGAAGCTGGTGAGAGATGGTGGGCGCTCTCTGTCGTCCATGGCCGGACAGGGATTGAGGCAAGGCTATAATAATGCAGGACAAATCCTGGGCGAGGATTAACATGCCAAGAATTGGACTAGTTGTTTCTGACTTCAACTACGACATAACGTCTCTAATGCACAAGAAGGCCGAGGAGCAATCCGAACTCCTGGGCTTTGAGCACGAGTCCATCAGGGTCCCAGGCGTCTTCGATATGCCGCTGGCGGTGAAGCTGCTTCTGAAGAAGAAGAGCATCGATGGAGTTGCTCTTATAGGGGCAGTGATAAAGGGGGAAACAAGGCACGACGATCTTGTGATAAATCAATCGGTCAGAAAGATAGTCGACCTGTCCAACGAGTATGAGAAACCAGTCACGATAGGAATAATCGGACCCGGAGCTGAGCACGACCAGGCAGTGGCGAGGATTGAGGAATACTCTACAAGGGCTGTGGAATCTCTGGCAAAACTGCTAAAGGCATTCAAGAAGAACTGACAAACAAGCCTAGTGCGGACGAACCCTCCTCAAACAGAAATATTCTAGGTCTCAAACCCGCCCACCAATCAGCAGCCTATCTAAGATAGTCCTGATGCAGAGGAAAGAGATCGATCAAATCGATCAGAACTGGAAGACAAAATTAAGAAATAAAAAAATTAAGTTGCGACAGCTTCTAGGTCATATACCGCTATGTTGAACTGCCCATTTCCACCGTTAATTGACATGGGAACGTTGTTCACGAGAGCGTTTAGAACAAGACTGTTCGAAGATCCGACAGGATTCTCAAGACTTACACTGCCTGCAAATAAGAACTCGCTGTTGTTGGCTGAAGTTACTTGGCTCGTCAGTACTCCATATAGTGACGATTCAAGTCCTGCAATAGCTAATACGTCAGAGGCTAGATTTGCCCATCCAGATACGGGCGACCATCCATCAGCTGCAGCTATTACGCCTATAAATGAAAGAGCCATTCCAAAGAGTGAGTTTATGTAAGGCCAGACGTTGCTTGCTGATGAGGTCATAGTGTCTTCTATGGAAGACCATGACGAATTTTCTCCATTATACATTGAGTAATTGCTTGTTCCTATATAGGAAGACGAAATGAGATATCTCTGAAGGTTGTGAGGCTCCATCAGAGACCACGTTGATCCTTGGGTCAGGTTCATTGAACCCATTTTAAACTGATTGTTACTTTGTACGTTAAGAGAAGAAATTTCGCTCATGTAATTGTAATCGTTGGACGGCTGGTAGCCTCCTGCGGTGTAAACATATAGCCTGAACTGGTCTAAAGTGACGGACCCAACAGCATAAATCATAATTGCATGTGGAGGATTCTCGCTTAGAGGAAGGGCGTTAAAACCGATTATCCTATCTGCCCATATCCCGTTGACATAAGGAGAAGTATAAGAACTATTGGACAGTACTGAATAGGAAACAGAGCTACTGTTGTCGTTTACTTGGCCAGGATGGAAGAAGGTCTCTTGGGTCGTGGATCCCAAGAAAATACTTAGATCGATTAACTCGTTGTTGTTGGAGAGGATAGAATTGTTTGCCCACGCTAAAGGAATGGTTTCATTGCTGATGGACGTCGACTTGATCAGAGACCAGAAATTGCTGTGGTTTCCTCCTCCGATTCCCAGAGGTAGGTCATTCGTTCCCACAATTGCCGGCGACGTTGTGGGAGAAATGTAAACGTATCCCTTCATTGATGAAAGAGACGGGTGATCTTGGAATGTCAGGTTGCTTAGATGGTGGTATCCGTATATCTTAGTCACATTAAGGAAATTGCCTGTAGGTAGAACGTAGAATGCAGGGTCGAACGATACTACCACTGACTGATAGGAAATCACAGTCGTTGAATTTTCAGTGTAGTAGTAAGAGACCTCTGCTACGAAGGACGTCATCGCTCCCAAGTTTCCAGTGTGCATAAAGTAGGACGTCCAGTTATCCGCAATAGAATAGAAACCGTAGGACAGGTTTGAGAT
Organism: Thermoplasmata archaeon; assembly: GCA_021787125.1. Lineage (GTDB taxonomy): Archaea > Thermoplasmatota > Thermoplasmata > Thermoplasmatales. Next base: position 6,379 of record JAJYMI010000089.1, read on the forward strand.
AAGATCTCCCGTTGAGTTGGTTGTTCCATTGAAGAGAGGTGTGATGTTTGCGTAAGATTGCAACCCGGTGCTTACTGTGGGCGAGGGGTTTACGTAGATCTGAACAGACGCATAGAGAAACTGTACAGAAGTTTCGTTGAGACTTGAGGAGGTAGGAGCGACGGACAGCACAAGTCCAGGTCCCAATTCCCTAGAGGGCTGACTTGAAGAGTGTTCGTAAAGTCCTATTCCCAAAGACAGGGATGCAACCACCAAAATTGCAACTACGACTACTACCGTTCTATTCACAAATCAACTCTTGAATTCCGTTTAAAATTGTTTCGTAGCAAAAAAAAAACAAAATCGGGAGAATATTTTAACTAGACTGGGTAAGTTTGACTGGACCATTGTCTTTACCACAGATTTTAAGAATTAAGAATAACAACTCGCTGAAATGCTGCTCCAATCAGAGTCCTAGACAATAATCACAACAATCCACAAGACCAAAAGCAGGTAAAGGATAGTATACATTATCCAGTGCTCTCTTTGAAACTTCAGATTAGCCCTGAAGACGGTATCCATACTCGTATCAAGGTTGTCATTATATATTTTCCATACGATCCCATAGTAGATGATCAGAACGACCGTAACGAAAATCGATAGGGCTAGATTCATCCGATTCATCGAGTCAATTTAAGAAAGAGATATAACGTCTTCTTAATGCCCTGAGGAATTTTTCAAGAGTTCAAAAAGCACCAGAAGTGGATAAGAACATTTTTTTAATTCAAGGCTATCTGAACTAAATGCCATACGACTTCAAAGAGAGCGAAAAGAAGTGGAGCAACTTCTGGGACGAAGAGCGGATATTCCAGTACAACTTCAATTCCAGTAAACCCACATACAGCATCGACACACCCCCCAGGTACGCCTCTGGCAAGATGCACATAGGGCACGCGTTCCACTATTCTCACATAGACATGGTTGCGAAGTATCACAGGATAAAAGGAGAAGAGGTATTCTTTCCCCTCTGTTTTGATGTCAACGGTATGCCGATAGAAGTCAACGTGGAGAAGAAGTACGGCATAAAGATGAGGGAGTACGATAGACAGAAGTTTGTCAAACTGTGTGAAGAGTTTGCTGAGGCAAACATCAATACGATGATCGGTCAGTTCAGATCTCTCGGCATAACCGCAGATCCCTCGCTTTACTTCAAGACGGACTCGGAGATGTACAGAAAGTACACTCAGATATCTTTCATTAGGATGTATGAGAAAGGCCTCGCCTACAAGGGGAAGCATCCAGTCAACTGGTGTCCTCGCTGCGAAACCGCGATAGCGGAATCCGAGATCGTATACGAGGAGAGGGACGTTTTCCTCAACGACATTAAGTTCAAGGGGGACGATGTGGAGCTCGTTATCTCCACCACAAGACCCGAACTGATCCCTGCCTGCGTTGCCATCGCAGTCAACCCCAGGGACGAGCGGTACGCCGGTTCTGTGGGTAAGAAAGTCAGACTGCCTATATTTGGCAAGACGGTATCGGTCATAACAGACGAAGACGTCCTGACTGACTTTGGAACGGGTGCAGAGATGGTGTGTTCAGTAGGCGATAAAGCAGATCTGAAGATGATCTACAAGCACTCGCTGCCATTTCTCAAGAGCATCGATGAGCAGGGAAGATTGACAGAGATAGCTGGAATCTACACCGGTATCCCTGTGAAGGAAGCCAAGAAGAAGATTGTCGAAGACCTGAAACTGTCAGGGAACTTCGTTTCCAATAAGCAGATCAAGCAAAATGTTGGGACCTGCTGGCGCTGCGGGACACCGTTAGAATTCTTGCAGAAAGAACAGTGGTTCATCAAATCTATAGATTTCAAGAATGACCTCAAGAAATGGTCAGAGAAATTGGACTGGCACCCGCTTTTCATGAAGAAGAGACTGGATGACTGGATTGACTCACTTTCCTGGGACTGGGTGGTTTCCAGGCAGAGATACTTCGCAACTCCCATTCCGGTCTGGGAATGTGAGAATGGCCACCCAGTCGTAGCCAAGGAAGAACAGTGCTACGTTGACCCACTGATCGATCCTGCACCTACCGCGGAGTGTCCAGTGTGTCACCTGCCGCTGAAGGGATCGGAGGAGGTATTTGACACATGGATGGATTCTTCAATCTCACCTCTTTTTAATTCCTTCTATGTCCGTGACGAGAAACTGTTCTCAAATCTCTATCCAATGTCACTTCGTCCTCAGGGACAGGACATCATAAGGACATGGGCATATTACAGTCTGCTCAGGGGAAATCTGCTGACTGGAGAGAATCCCTGGAAGAACATAATGATAGATGGAAACATTATGGCACCAGATGGAAGACCTATGCACGCTTCGTGGGGAAACGTGGTGGATCCGAACCTGCTTCTCGACAAGTACGGCGCAGATGCATTCAGATATTTCACAGCATCTTGTTCGCTGGGTGAAGATACGGCATTCAGGGAAAGGGACCTGATAAGGGGCCAGAGACTAATGAACAAGATATTCAACCTCGTGAGTTTCTTGGAATTCTATAGGGGGAAACAAACAGAAAAAGATGAGCTGCGGCCCGCAGATCACTGGATTATGAGACAAATGAATAGCACGATAGAACAGGTCGGAGAAGCAATGAACAATTTCGAATTCGATCGGGCTATCAGATCTGTGGAATCATTCATCTGGCACGATGTAGCAGATAACTACGTCGAGATCGTAAAGCATAGAATTAGTGGTTTCAAGACATATGAAACGATCTACCGGGTTCTGCTCACATCCATCACTCTGATGGCTCCTATCTTCCCATTTATCTCCGAGGATTCATACCAGAGAATGTTCAGGGTCACTGAAGGGGAAAAGAGCATCTTCGACCTTCAATTCCCCAACAAGGTCTCGTTCAGTGAGGAGGAAGCAGCGAAGGGAGAGACCACCGTGGAAGCAATCTCTATGATGAGAGACCTGAAGGTGAAGGACAAGATCTCTCTTTCAGAGGAGATCGGGTCAGCATCCATTCTGACCTCTTCTGAAATAAGGCTCGATGAGGAAGATTTGCGCAGTACAATAAGGGCAGTGAATCTCTCTTTTGAGAAGGGGTCTGTGGAGGAGAGAATAGTATCAATAAAACTCACCCCAGAGATCTACACACTGCTGAGGGAGAACGCAGAAGTCTTCATTGGGAAGCTTAAGGAAGACCCGTCGCTTCTCGAAGAGCCAAATGTGGAGTTTGAAGGAAGGAAGATCGAAACAAGCCAAGTGATAGTGACGAGATCGTATTCCATTCAGGGAAGGAACGTGAACTGTGGAAATGGCTTCTGTGTTTCTATCTCAAAATGACAAATGATTTATTTGAATAAAGGGTACCCATTCAGTGGCAAAGAGACCCAGCGACGCCGAACTCATATTCAACATTCTCAACATCCTTGGGAAGAACGGTGAGATAGTCGGTGAATTAAAGTTCCTCGACTTCCTGAAGAACAGGAAAATTGGCGCATCTCCTAAGAGGTTCAGAAAGATCATTTACGAGATTCCTGAAATCGAGGTCTCGGTGAAGTACTCAAGGAAGAAGTTCGAATCCTTGGACAAGTGCCCCGTCTGCAGTTCGAAACTTGCCACGATAAGGGGGCTCAACCTCGAGGGTAAGAGGAAGATAATCGGATACAGGTGCGAGATATGCGGATACAACTCCACCAGCCACGGGAAACCATATATATATGCGTTCAGGTTAAAGAATCATGATCTCTGACATAGAAAAGAACTACATCGTAATCAAGCTCGAAAGAGGGGATGATGTTGGAGAATCGATCACTCAGGCACTGGACGACTACGGAATATATTCCGGCCTCGTAGAATTTGGGATCGGAATGATCCGTGACCTCGAGATAGGCTACTGGAACGGTAAGGAGTACGAGCGAGTCAAGCTCCCCGTACCTGGGGAGGTCGTGTCATTTCACGGGAGCGTTTCGTCTAACGATCCGAGGCTTCACATTCACGTATCGGTGGCCCTCAAGGACCACTCAGTTAAGGGCGGTCACTTCTTTTCCGGTACCGCAGATCCACTGATGGAAGTACACATTCTTCGACTAGAAGAGATAGTCCTCAAGAGAGAACTGAACGCGAAATCCGGTCTCAATGAGCTGACGTTTGATTGAAAGAAATGTATCGCTAGAGCTGCAAAGGATATTCCACAAAATCATATCCTTGTCTTCGGCTGTCCATTCCAGAATTAATTCGTTTGTGGCCTTGCAGAGTCCGTCAGCCTAGTTCGAGAACAGCTTCTTGACCCTGTCCGTGAGCAGGACAGTCCCTATCGAAAGCACTTTTTCATTCTCGACATCGATTGCCGTCATCGATGCCAACTTTATGTCGATCCCGTAGCTCTCGCGCTCGTTCAATCCGAGGAAGCTAGCCGTAAGGACTCTGATGGGGAGGGCGTGACTGACGAGGAGGTAACAGCCATCATAATCATTGAGCGCACTCCTCATGCGTTCGAGCTGGGAATTCCACGTTTCCATTCCCAGGTCTTCCCTGTTGAGCTTTGGTACCTCGTCAACTCTGTATCCATTGTACGGACCAAGTCCAGACTCTCTTATCTTGTTGTTTTCTGCTACCTTCAATCCAATTACTTCCCCGACCGTTCTTGCGGTCTGTTTAGTTCTTAGCAAAGGGCTACACACAATACCATCGAATTTCAGTCCCTTCAGCTGTTCCGCGGAAAAGAGGATCTGTTCGACTCCTCTCTCGGTGAGGGGGTACTGATTCATGTCTTCGGAGATTATGCTGTTGACGTTAGCGAAACTCTCTCCATGTCTCATCAAGATCAATTTTCTTATCAACTAAATCTACCAATCTTTAATCTAACAATTTAATAAGATTTTCTGTACGGATCGAATGGTTCCAGAAAGGAAACCCGTAGAGAACCAATTTTCAACAGTAACATTGTCCCATCCTTCTCTTCGGATGGCCGAACTCTCTGATGTTTTAACCTCTTTCTCTAAGTTCAGGGATTTTTGTGGAAGTGTTTCAGTTTAGACCTGAAGTGGTCATATCCGGAATAGTCAGGAGATTTGCCGTTCAGATCTACAACGCCCCTCCCCTTTATGACTCTCCCCACCAGATGATAGCGGCTGAGTTTGAGTGGAGACGTGAAAAACAGCTCGTATCCTCCGCCCATGGAATAGAGCAAGACTCTTTCTCTCTCGTTACTCGGGTTTTCGGATATGTCGTGTTCAATCTTGATTCTCACTCCGCTCAGTCGTGAGAGCAGACCTAGAGACTTGTAGACTCCGTCAGAATTGTCGATGCAGGATGTCACTCCAGATCTGCTAAGGGAGCCAAGCAAATCCAGTCTTGGATTGATATCAAGGATTTCTCGTGACTTTTCTTTCACTCCATCATAATATTCCAGAATTGCCCTCTCATTCTTTCCGATCTTGGAACTTGCGTAAACAAGATCTCCGGGTCTCGCACCACTTCTCCTGAATTCGCTGCCTTTTTTTGCGGTTCCTATGATCAACCCTGTGAGTGAGATGCGCTTGGCCTCTTTCAGATCCCCTCCAGAGAATTTCACGTTGTACTTGACCAGCTCATCCCTCATTCCCTTCACCAGTGACCTGACCCACTTCTCCTCGAGCGTTCTTGGAAAGGAGAATGAGACCATCATCTCCAGTGGTTTTCCATTCTTGGAAGCAATATCGCTTAGGTTGATGTCCACAAGGAATTTACCAATGAGTTCTGGATTCCAAGACTTTTCAAAATGGAATCCCTCGTTAATCGTGTCAATTGCAAATAGCAGATAATTACTCCCTTGATCGTAGAAATGAACATCCTCATCTTCGTTCCTTACCTTAAAAACGTCCCAGATGCTTTCGATGAGCCTTCTCTCTCCCACGTCCTTTATTTCCATCACAAAGATAATTAGATGTAGTTAAATAAATTATCAACTAGTGGACGAGATAGAGGTCGAAAACAGCATATTCTTCACAAGATACGGAGCTGCTTTTCTTGAGGACATATCTGCTGTTGTCGTTTCCGATATTCACCTTGGTTATGAAGACGTTCTGGCAATGAACGGTATTTTTATCCCAAGAGTCCAGTCCCAAATGATCTATGAAACCGTCGACGTGATAATCGACAGGTACAAACCAGAGAAGTTCATTATAAATGGAGATCTGAAGCACGAATTTTCAAGAAACACCTCTCAAGAGTGGAATGATGTGTACGAGCTCCTGAAGAGGATAAAAGAGAAATCAGAACCGGTGGTGGTGAAGGGCAACCACGACAACTACGTAGCGAACATAGCCTCAAAGTTGAATCTGAAGACCTACGACATCTATCACGAAGGTAGATACACGTTCCACCACGGTCACAAGTTATTCGAGTGGGACGATATAGCGATAATAGGAAATGAGCATCCCGCCGTCGGTCTGCGAGACTCGGTCGATTCGGTTCTGAAGCTGCACTGTTTCCTTTACTTCAAGAAGGAGAGGCTGATAGTTTTGCCAGCCATGTCCATCTATGCCGGAGGTTCCGACATATTGAAGAACGAAATCTCATCTCCCGTTCTGAAGAAGGTGGAGATGAACGATGGAAGGGTCTATGGGCTGTGGGATGCGTACGGAACCATCGATCTCGGAAACGTAGGTGGACTGTTTTGATAGGTTTCATATCTGCCGGTTTTAACCCACCGCTAAGTTTCACGAAAGAAGAGTTGGACTTCCTCGAAACGTCCGAACTGATCCTCGTCGATACCTACACATCACCTAATTACCTCAAGGAATTTGGGAACAGGAAACTGACTTTTGCTGACAGGGACAGTCTGGAAAACTACGAATGGATCATGAATGAAAGGAAGAATATTTCAATAGTGATCCCGGGAGACTCGTTTTCCGCTACTACTCACTATGCCATCTACAGAGAGGCCATCTTGAGAGGATTAAAAGTAAAGGTATTCCACAACTCGTCCATTTTTCCAACCGCGGCAACTAGGATGGGCCTCCATCTTTACAAGATCGGCCCCGCGGTCTCCCTGCCCAGGTTCAAGCACAGATTCAGACCCATTTCACCGTACGACAAAATGCTTGAAAACTTCAAGAAGGGGCTCCACACCATTCTCCTTTTAGACACCGAGCCCCCCCTGGAACTAGGAGACGCTATCGATCAACTTCTCTGGATGGAGGAACAGACGAAAGGGGGTCTTTTTGATCGAAACAGGGAGATCGGAGTCGTATGCAGTCTTGGGACACCGAACGAAAAAATTATTTATGCCAAGATAGAAACTCTCAGAGGGTGGAAGGATGGGGAAGCACCCTTTACAATCGTTGTGCCCGGAGAGTTACATTTTCAGGAAAAGGAGGCCCTTGATTTATTCAAGCTCTAGTCAGGTTTTGCTCACTCCAGTAGTCTCATAAAGGTTTATTACTGCGATGCCATATACGGAGAAAGTAGGTGAAAAGATGCAATCAGCGCAAATGGCATATGATAGGGCTATCACAGTGTTCTCACCGGACGGAAGGTTGTTCCAGGTAGAGTACGCGAGGGAAGCCGTCAAGAGAGGTACGACTGCCATTGGTATTGTATTTGAGGACGGAGCCATCCTCATGGCAGACAAGAGAATAAAGAGCGGACTCATCGAGGAGAAGAGTATAGAAAAGATATTCACTATTGACGGCCACATCGGCGCAGCTTCATCTGGCCTGATAGGGGATGCTAGGATATTGATAGACCACGCGAGACTCCAGGCCCAGTCTGAGAAGGTCACGTACGGACAAGACATCATAGTAGAGTCTTTGGTTAAGAAGGTCTGTGACCTGTTACAGCAGTACACCCAGTATGGTGGAGTTAGGCCCTTTGGAGCTTCACTCCTGATAACTGGAATAGACGAAACTGGAATAACGTTATACGAGACTGATCCCTCTGGTCTTTCCACAGGATACAAGGCCGATGCAATCGGATATGGAAGGGATGCAGCGGTTGAGATTCTTGAGAAGGAGTGGAAGAATGGAATGCAACTCAAGGACGCTGCAGAACTTGGCATTAAGGCACTCAAGGCAGGACTGGAACAGGGACAGGGACTCGGGATGGTCAGCATAGGAGTCATAACCAGGGGTCAAAAATTCAAGATTCTATCTCTGGAGGAAACTAACAAGTTGATCGGCAGCAAGTGAAAGACTAATGGTGAAAGTTGAGGACGCTCTTATAGCTAGGTACGAATCAAAGGGTCACAGGTTCGAAGTGCTCATCGACCAAAAGTTAGTGGATCTTGTAAAATCTGGAAAGAACGTTAACGTCTCTGACTATATGGCTGCGGACATGATTTTCAAGGACAGCAGCAAGGGTGACAGGGCATCAGAGGAAGTGATAAAGGAGGTATTCGGAACGGAAGATTTCCTCACGGTTGTCACTGAGATAGTGAAGAAGGGACAGGTACAGCTGACAACGGAGCAGAGAAGGAAGATGCTAGAAGAGAAGAGGAGACAGATCGTCGAGATAATCTCGAGGGAATCTATGAACCCCCAGTCTGGGACTCCACACCCCCCACAGAGGATAGAGAAGGCAATGGAAGAGGCAAGGGTAAGGGTGGACCCATTCAAGAGTGCCGAGGAGCAGGTCAATGAAGTCCTGAAGGCGATAAGGGTAATTCTTCCCATTAGGTTCGAGCACGTGAAAATGGAGATAGAGGTCCCAGGGACCGAGTACGGAAAGATCTATGCAGAAATGGCTAAAATGGGACAGATCATAAAGGAGGATTGGAAGAACAACGGGAATTACAGTGCAGTGCTAGAGATTCCCGCTGGGGTTCAGGATCAACTATACGATTTCCTGAACAAGAGAACAAAGGGAAACGTGGACATTAAACTGATAAAGTAGAGGTGGATGTATTTGGATATAGAGAGGAAGATTGTTTTACCAGGAGAAGAGATAAGCCTGGAAGGAATGAAGCAGGGTAACGGAATTTATCACGACAGCGGTAAGTTTTATTCCTACCAGATGGGTGTATTGCAGACTTACAACAGCTATGCGAACGTCATACCACTGTCCGGAAAGTACTATCCTGTAAGAAACGACAGGATAATCGGGAAGGTCATAGACATAGCGCCTTCGTTCTGGATAATGGACATCAGGGGACCGTATCCGGGATTCCTGCACATAAATGACACGCCGTGGAAGAACCTGGATCAGGATCTCAACAAGATACTCGGAGTCGGCGATACGGTGTTTGCGAAGGTCAATGAGATTACCGAGTCTAGGCAGATATGGCTGTCCCTCAAGGATGCAGGCTTAAGGAAGCTCGAGGGCGGGCACATAATAATGGTTCAACCGACCAAGGTATCAAGGATAATCGGAAAGGGCGGGTCGATGGTGAACACAATCAAGGAGGTTACTGGAGTCAAAATCCAGCTTGGACAGAACGGAGTTGTGTGGCTTGACGGGTCTGCAGAAAAGGTCATGAAAGTAAGGAACATACTGAAGTTCATAGAGAAGGAAGCTCACACTTCTGGACTGACCGATAGAGTGAAGAAGATATTGGAAGAAAACAGGTGATAGAGTTGGGAACAAAAAGCGATATGAAGTTGATCAACGAGGAGGGTCTAAGGATAGATGGAAGGAAATTCAACGAACTGAGGCCAATCAGGATAGAAGTTGGCGTCTTGAACAGAGCCGATGGCTCTGCCTACATTGAATGGGGAGGCAACAAGGTCCTGGTAGCAGTCTATGGACCGCGCGAGGCTTTCCCTAAGCACACTCAGAATCCATCGAGGGCGATAGTCAATGCAAGATACAACATGGCCGCATTCTCGGTCGACGAGAGAAAGAGACCGGGGCCCGACAGAAGGGCAGTTGAGATAAGCAAGGTGATTGGGGAGGCTCTGGAGTGTGCCGTTTTCACGGAGCAGTTTCCAAGGACGAGCATTGACGTCTACATAGAGGTTCTTCAGGCAGATGCGGGAACAAGAATAGCCGGCATCACGGCAGCGTCAGTGGCGCTGGTCGATGCTGGAATTCCCATGAAGGATATGGTCGTGGGTTGCGCGGCTGGGAAGATTGATGGAAAGGTCGTTCTGGACCTGAACAAGGAAGAGGACAATTTCGGTCAGGCCGATCTGCCAATGGCAATAATACCCAGAACGCAGGAGATAGTCCTGTTACAGATGGATGGAAACATGACGAGGGACGAACTCGAACAGGCAGTCGAGCTGTCAAAGAAGGCTGCTATGTACATTTCCGATCTGCAGAAGGAGGCATTACTGGCCAAGTACAAGAGTCAGGAACAGGAAAAGGAAGGTGAGCGCGGTGAGTAAGAGCGCTGATGAGATCGTTTATGGTTTGAAGAGAGAATATCTTGAGAAGATATGCACAGAAGGGAGCAGGATTGATGGAAGAAAGTTCGATGAAATGAGGCCCGTAATAGTGAACACCAATTTTGTCCCAAGGGCCCAGGGTTCAGCGGAGGTCAGACTCGGAGACTCGAGGGTCTTGGTTGGAATTAAGATCGAGCAGGGGGAGCCGTTCCAGGACACTCCAAACAGCGGAATACTGACAACGAACGCGGAGCTGCTACCTATGGCATCGCCGACATTCGAATCCGGACCACCAAGCGAGGACGCTATAGAGCTCGCTAGGGTCGTAGACAGGGGAATAAGAGAATCAAAGATGATCGATCTGGACAAGCTGGTCATCAAAGAGGGCGAAAAGGTGTGGGTTGTCTTCATCGACATGCACATACTTGACTATGACGGAAACCTGATTGATGCATGCTCTCTCGGTGCGGTCGCTGCTCTTCTAGAGGCAAAAGTACCTGCCTCAAAGATCGGTGCTGAGGATTTCCCGCTTCCGATCAACCACGTCCCGATAACCACAACTTTCGCGAAGATAGGCTCCACCATGCTGGCAGATCCCAACCTGGAGGAAGAAGAGGTGGAATCTGCAAGACTGTCAGTTGCCACCAACGAAAATGGAGACGTAGTAGCTATGCAGAAAGGAATGGGAGGGAGCATAACCAACGAGGAACTGTTCTCTGCAGTCGATACGTCCATAAAATTGGGAAAGGATATTAGGAAGAGAGTACTGGGGAAATGAGTCCATGACGAAAAAGACGAGAAAGGTAGGAAGCTCTGGCAGATTCGGCGCCAGATACGGTTCTACCGTCAAGAAGAGGTGGCTTGAGATGGAAAAACTCAGGAATACCACCTACGTATGCCCCAGGTGTCACCACGTCTCGGTCAAGAGAAAGGATGCAGGGATATGGGAGTGCAGGAAGTGCGGCCTAGAGTATGTGGGAGATGCTTACTCCCCTGAGCTGAACACGGAATTCAAAAAGGTGGACCTGGAAAATGTTTAAGTGTATCAGGTGCGGGAGAGAGCTAAAGGACGAGGGAGACACTACACAGTTCGAGTGCGAGTGCGGATCGAAGGTATTCGTCAGGATTCCAGGGAACGTTATAAAAACAGTAGAAGTCAAGTAGATGTTCCTCTGCAGCAAATGCAGGGAAAGGTTATCCTATAGCGACAATCCATCCACGAGGGATGGTGCCGTATGCGAAATCTGCGGCAACCTGCTGGAACACGTCGATGAATATTTTGGCATGTTCAAGGAAGAAGCGGGACAGTACGACTTCTCAACATTCCTGATAGGAATGAAAGTGCCCAAGGATAGCCTGACAAGAGACATTGAGGCTATCGAAAAGTCAGGTGTCAAGACCAGGAATTACAAGGAAGAATTCCAGTTCCAACTCGGATCGAGGATTGAAAGGGAACTTCCATACAGGGTCGATTTTGGGAAACCAGAATTCACGTTCACAATAGACCAGGAAAACATGGACTACTCGGTATGGGTAAAGCCGATCTATCTAAAGGGGAGATACCTCAAGAAGAGGAGAGGCATTCCACAGTCCCCCTGGATAAAACCTGGAAGGGGGAAGGAAATGGAGAAGTCCGTTTCAGAATACATAGGCCAACCGGTCTGTGATGCGCTTGGAGGAAGGAACTACAATTTCTTTGCATCTGGCAGGGAGGACGTAGACGCGCTGATGTTGGGGACGGGAAGGCCATTCTATGTTGAAGTGAAATCTCCAAGGAAGAGAAGCACGGACCTCTCAGCACTATCAGGTCAGGTCCTCGGTGGGTCCAGGGACGGAATCGAGGTTATTGATCTATCCATTGCAGACCCCTCAGTCATAGAAGGTATGAAAGGTCAGAAACCCGACAAGACATACGAGGTCGGTCTGACGGTGGATGGCGCTGGTGTAGTAAAAATAGCGGAGAAACTCGAGAAGTATTCGGATCTCATGATCAGTCAGAGAACTCCAACAAGAGTCCTGGGAATCCGCAAGGACAAGGTGAGAGAGAGGATCGTAAGGTCCGTCGAGATCAAGCAGTTCGCCGACAGTAAGCTGGTACTGATTATAAGGGCGGAAGCAGGGACATACATCAAGGAATTTGTCACGGGGGACAAGGGCAGAACAATCCCCAATCTCAGGGATGAGCTAGACATAAACGTTAAAATAGATTATCTTAATGTGCTCGAAGTCAAATAGGGGATATAAAAATGGGAAAAATGTCTCACGGTCCCAGGTCGAAGACGAGATACAAGATGAAGAAGAAGCTAAAGGAGAGGGGACCCGTTACCGTCAACAGGATAGTTAAGAAGTTCGAGGTAGGAGACAGTGTGGCCATCGATATAGAACCAGCATTTCACAATGGGATGCCTTTCAAGAGATTCCAGGGCATGACAGGAGTAGTAGAGGGACAGCGAGGAGATGCATATCTGGTCAAGATCAGCGACCAGGGTAAATCCAAGATGGTCGTGGCATATCCAATTCACCTGAAAAGGGCGTGAATTCTGAGAATGAAAATAACCTACATCCCTCTTGCCAAAGCAAAGGAGCTGCTCAACGACGCTTCAAAGGAACGAGAGCTAAACGAGGTTCAGGCATCCGCCCTGAAACACGTTGGCAAATTTTCGAAGGTAACGGCTGAAAAGGCCGCAAAGCTGCAGAAGGACCTCGTTTCCCTAGGACTCGAAGAGACGCTTGCGGTGAAGGTCATAGACATCATGCCTGCGAACCTGGATGAACTCAGATCTGTTCTTTATCCTCACGTGCAGAATCTGGAACAGGATCTAGGAAACAAGATCGTAGAAACTCTTCACAAAAGCAGGTGATTTCTCTGGAAGAGTTTGCGTTTGTCCTAGATATTCTACCACAAGGAAGGATGGAGGAGAAGGCATTCAAACGGGTACCTCTCTCGCTCGCAATAGGCGAAGAGGAACTGAAACTGTTTGAGCTAATACCCAAACAGGGTGTTGTGATCACGATCGGAGACAGAGTCTACATAGGCAAGGACATAGAGAAGAGGGACAAGATAGGCAGTGTGAGGAGAAGGATATCGTTCGAAGAGCTAACGCCAGCCGCACAGAACGAGATAGAATTTGTCCTGAGACAGATAATAGAGGGTAACGAACAAAGGTTTGTCAATTTCTTCAACAATGCCCAGCCGGTAACCGCAAGACTGCATCAGTTGGATCTCCTGTACGGAGTCGGCAGGAACCTGATGTGGGAGATACTGGACGAGCGAAAGAAGGGACCGTTCAAGAATTTTGCTGACCTCAAGACCAGGGTGAAGGGATTGAGAGATCCAGAAAAGATGATCACCGAACGAATAATAAGAGAACTGAAGAACAAGGACGAAAGGCACAGGTTGTTCGTTTCCGGATAAGCGATGCGAAGAACCAAGCAAGCGGGAATCAACTTCCTGAACGATGACAAGATAGCAGAAAGGATTGTCTCACTTGTGAGTTGTGTGAACAGAGATGTACTGGAAGTTGGTGCTGGGCTGGGACAGTTGACGGCCCACATAAGCAGCTACAGGTCCCTGACCCTTATTGAGCGAGAGTGGGAATTCGCAGAACGTTTAAAGTCTTCCTTTCAGAACGCCACAGTGATCAATGCTGATGCTCTCAAGGTCGAGTGGCCAAGATTCGATGTGTTTGTATCCAACATGCCTTACTCCATCTCCTCTCCCCTCCTTGAAAAACTGTGGAACAACAGGTTCGAGGAAGGGGTCGTCACGATCCAGAAGGAGGTTGCAGACAGAATCACGGCGGTACCCAAGACAAGGGATTATTCCAGACTGTCTATAATGATGCAGTTAAAGTTCAAAGTTGACAGGGAGTTTGATATACCTCCATCAAAATTCACTCCCTCTCCGAAGGTGTTCAGCACCGTGCTAAGGCTAGAGCCGAGGAACGAGAAGATCCCTGCAGGCTTCGATGATTTCCTCAAGAGCATTTTCTCCCAAAGAAGGAAGAAGTTGAGGAACGTTGTGAATACTCGGTTGTATGGAGACATGAGACCAGAAGAGCTGACGACACTCGAGCTAATGAAAATTTTTGAGGATCTCAGCGAGCAGCGACAATCTTAATGACGTCTCCGTCCTCGAGAACGTGATCTCTTCCAAGAATACGTTTGGTTCTACCATTGACTGCTCGAATGAACCTATCACCAAGATCAGAGTGCACTTTGTATGCTAAGTCAATGGCGGTAGAGCCCTGTCTTAGGAGTATAGCATCTGGGAGGATATTCCCGTTCTTGTCCGTCCAGTGGTTCTCGTCCTCCACGGGGTAGACGACAATCATCCCTAGCACCTTGTATACTAGGTATTCTACGGCTTCCTGTGTTCTTGTGCCTCCGTTGTGGCTCATGAAGTCTTCTACTCGTTTGAGCGCATCCCTCTGTGCCTGGTTTAGCTTTGGCAGGTCGATGACGCTGAATGAAACATCTCCTGGAAAGTATGAGATAAGGCCCGCCTTCGAAGCCTTTCGGAGAACCAGCTCAAAATCTCCCGACACGACCTGGGCTCCTCTCTCCTTCAGTTTGGAAGCTTCGACCTGGTCTATTTTGTCTCCCTTTGTTGCCACTATTATTCCTGGCTTGGATGTTCTTATGATCTCTTCAGCCAGTCTCACGGAGACCCCTTCGTCCCATTCTTTCAGATTGCTAGGAATCGCTGCACTTTTGACCGCAGCAGAGATGTCTTTGGGGTCTATCCCCAGTCCTGACACTTTTTCGTAAATAATGTTCTCAATCTTACCCCCCTCGCTCTCCAGCTTTCTTATATTCCTTATGAGTCCGTCGGAAATGATGTTGGCCAACCAAAGGACGATTTCTCTGTGGACAAATTCAGCATCGTCCAGTGGATCAAACTTTCCCCTTCCGACGGAATTGCCGTTCTGATCAAGAGATCCAGTTGAGTCTATTACCTGTATGAACCCATCTGCTCTTCTCAGGTCGTCGAGGAACTTGTTGCCTAGTCCCTTACCTTCGTGGGCACCAGGCACTAGGCCCGCAACGTCAATTAACTCGACCGGAACCAACCTCGTGCCATTAGCGCATTTCCCAAAATTTGGCTTACACTTTTTTCCGAGATCGGTCTCAGGACATTTGGCCCTTATGTATGTAACCCCCTTGTTTGATTCGATGGTCGTGAAGGGATAATCGCCTATCTCCACTGCATTCTCAGTGAGAGCAGAAAAGAATGTACTTTTTCCAACATTTGGCTTTCCGATTATTCCAATCAGTAGGCTCATTCTATCTTGGCTTCTACCAGATCGAAGCCGCTAGGGCACTTTCCTTCAAGAACGTTGTTCACTTTTAACTTTGATTTATCCTTCATGTAGCTCAGAATGCAGATATCTGCATACTTGCAAGAATAGTCGTCGCAATCGGGCCGCTTGTAGGTCACTTTTGCTCCCTCCTTCGCGATTTTCTTGGGAATCATCAGACTTCTCTCCTCCTCTTCTACCTCCACGGTGTAGACCTTGTCTCCTTCGTGGATGAAACACTTGTGTTCCTTTTCCCTAAATTTTACCGTTCTGTAGTAGCTACCTGGCTTGAGGTTGTGACATACGTTCTTCAGATTGCAAACGTTGCACTCCTGTGCAGGAGAAAAATACTGAAACACCGATCCTTCTTTGGTTAGATTCTTTGGAACCAATGTTATGACCATTATGCAACTCCCGTTATGCGTAGTGCTTCCCTAGCAGCGCTCTCACTGAGTCCGCTCTCTCCCAGTATTGTGTACCTGTCTGGCCGAGTCTTGTGTGCCATCATCAGGGCCTGTATCGCATCATCCTCCGTCAATGAAACTTGATCTAGTGTTGTAGGGGCGCCTATGGTCTGTAGCGTACTCTTTATCATATTCCAGTCGGCACCGTGCAGATACATCGCAATTATCGAGCCGATACCGCACAGCTCCCCGTGTAACGCATTCCCTTTCTTGATGGTATCTACGGCGTGGGCAAACATGTGCTCAGAGCCAGAGGCAGGTCTCGAACTCCCCGCAATGCTCATCGCAATTCCAGAGAATACTATCTGCTTTATAACGAGCCACACACTCTCTTCCACGTTCGGTTTGATCTGAGAGGCATTGTTGATTATCTCTCTGGCTGCGAATTCAGAAATCGCATACGCTGAACTGCTGACCCTCTCTCCCTTCAGTCTGTGTCCAAGATTCCAGTCCCTCAGTGCTGGCAGATTGGAAAGGACATCTGCTGCACCCGAGGCGAGTGTCCTGAACGGAGCCGTTACTATGATCTCTGTATCAGCAATAATAGCCGCTGGCATCATTGCCTCAACTGATGAAGATAAGCCATTCTTGATGATCGACGCCCTTGGACTCGCTACTCCGTCGTGGCTCGCTGAAGTCGGAATTGAAACGAAGTCCAGGCCCAGGTCGAAAGCACTCTTCTTTGCGATGTCTATCTTTGTTCCTCCACCGATACCGATTATGACCTTTGCATCGAAATCCTTCGTCTTATCTTTGACTCTCTCCACATTTTCCTCGGTTGCGAGATCCGTTATTATTATGCTCGTTTCAACTCCGGAAGTTTTGAGGAGCTCTTTTACCCGTTCGCCTGCAAGTTTCACGGTAGTCTTACCGGTGACTATCACTCCCTTTCTCGAGCTAGTGAGTTTGTTAAAGACTTCGCCTATTTTTTCAATAGCACCATGGCCCCCGATTACTTCTCTTGGAAGTATCATCTCGGCCAATTTCTCGAACGGCACACCGCCATATCCACTATTGGATATTTATCGTTTGCCTGAATCTTTCTGTACCTACGGCGTCAGGTTCCTTCTTCCCAGGAATTGATGTATCGCAGTTGCTCCTTCGAGAGTTCATCAATCTCTATTCCGTACGAACTGAGGTACGTGTTTGCCACCCTGAGATCGATCTCACTTGGGACTGGATAGACCTTTGGTTCCTTTCTGGGATTTTCTGCTATGAACTGGGCCGTTAGGGCTTGTATGGAGAACGAAAGATCCATTATCTCAGCGGGGTGGCCCTGACCAGATGCAAGATTGACGAGTCTGCCATCGGACAGTACGTAAGCCTTCTTTTTTCCAATCGAGTACTGAGTCACATTCTTCCTTACCGATTTGCCTTTGCCAAATTTCCTCTCCATGTCTTCCACTGCGACCTCGTTGTTGAAGTGTCCAGAATTGGCCAGAATGATGCCATCCCTGGCATCCTTGAGAAGTTCAGGTGTAACAATGTCCTTCACCCCCGTGGCCGTAATCACAAAATCAGCGTACCTAATTGCTTCCTTCATCGGCTTCACCAAGAACCCATCCATGTGAGCCTCTATAGATTTGAACGGATCTATCTCGGTGACAGTCACGTTTGCACCTAGGCCCCTCATCTTGTTGGCAATCCCTCTGCCGCACCACCCGTATCCTCCGACCACGACGTTCTTACCAGCGACCACCAGATTAGTGGCGGTCAGAATGCCGTCTATCGTGCTCTGGCCAGTGCCGTATCGGTTGTCGAAAAGGTGCTTCATCAGCGCGTCGTTTACGTCAAACATCGGGAACTTGAGTGCTCCAGCCTTTTCCATATTCCTGAGTCTCACGACCCCGGTGGTCGTCTCCTCATTCCCACCCTTGATGTTCTTATAGACGGCCTTATCATTCAGGGCTAGTGCGGTCAGATCTCCTCCATCATCGATTATTATGTCAGGCTCTATCTCGATGGTCTTTGCCAGATATTCGTAATATTCATCTCTGGTGAGTCCCCTCTTTGCGAACACGCTGACACCGAAGTCATCCTTAAGGGAAGCAGCAACCTCGTCATCTGTACTGAGAGGATTGCATCCAGATATCCTGACTCTGGCCCCGCCCTGTTTTAGGGTGTACGCAAGCACAGCGGTCTTAGCTTCTAGATGCAAAGCCATAGATATGTTCATACCCTTGAAGGGTTTATTTGAAATGAAATCCTTTCTTACGCTCTCCAGAACGGGCATCCATCTCATTCCCCATTCTATCTTCTTCTTTCCATCCATGATCAATGAAACCGATTTCGTTATAATGCTTTTTTGATTTTCATCAGGATGCCATCTCCCAACTCTTCTGTCTCTACGTGGCCTAATCTCATCGGTTCTCTCAATGTTCCAAACATCGGAATTCCTTCGTCTCCAACGAGAATGGGAGAGTAGAATATTGAGATCTCGTCCCAGTTATTATCAGTTATAAAGGAAGTGATTACAGATTTCCCTCCCTCTATCATTACACTTTTGTATCCCATATTCCCGAGTTCCTGGACCACGAAATCGGATCGGAGAACTTTGTCGGGACTGTTCTTTACCTCTACCCTCGATGCAACGCTTTGATCGAAGATATCTCCTTCAACCCCTCTTCTGCAAAAAATGACGACCCTTCTCGGATATGAGAATACTCTAGCATTCCTGTTTACTGTGAGATTGGAATCAAGGATTGCGACGTCAGGAATTCTATCCGATTTGTAGTACTTCTCATTTACAACGAGCTTTGGATCATCCAGGTTAATTGTATTCTTTCCGACTAGTATGATATCAGATTCTGACCTCATTCTATGAACTCTGGTCAGGTCTTCTAAATTAGAAAATCTGAACGCTTTCCCTCCCTTCAGGGCGATCTTTCCATCTAAAGAGCACGCGAAATTTATCACTACTCGGGGTCTCACTCTCTAATGAACCAGTAAGAAATATTATAATTTGTGCTATAGAGCCCGTTGACACTATCTCCAATCCCGCACTGCCTCTTCCAAGAAATAGCGCGGGAAAATAGTTCAGTTCAAAGCTGAAGTAATGTTTAATTAGGGTGACCTAATCATGTTGAGTGAAACACAATAGTCAGGACTATCTCCTGGCCATTTGGGAGTTATGTGAAAGTTACGAACTTGCTAGTGAGAAAGGCGTTGCTGAAAGGTTAGGAATCTCTCTGCCATCAGCATGGGAGGGAATTCACAGGCTTGAAAGAGAAGGCATGCTCACACTGAACAAGCAGGGACTCACGTTCACAACAGAAGGCTATTCAAGTGCAATGAAAATGGTGAGAGCGCACAGGATCACAGAATATTTTGTCTATTCCTATCTTGAAGTACCCTGGGACGAAGTGCACAACTCGGTAATGGACCTCGAACACGATTTCAACGAACAGCTGCTTTCCAACCTGTACAGAAAGATGGACTCTCCCAGTTTCTGCCCTCATGGTAATCCTGTCAAACCAGACCAAGCGATGATAGAGATCAGCGCAGATGAAGCTCCGGAAGGCAGGTATTACTTCGTAAGGCCAGTACTGGAAGAGTACGCATTCCTGAAGAAGCTCTTGAGTGCAGGGTCAACTCCCGGAAAGCTAATTGATATAGAAAAGGGAGGAACCAGCCTATACTTGATTGGCGAGAATGGAGAATTCAAATTGCCTTCAAGTATGGAGAAAACGATCAGACTCAGACCAAAATCAGGTGCTCAAAAAAGGTTCTACAAGGGCTCAAAGTTTTCTCCTCATCAGTCGACTCGAGTCCCGTTTCCACTGAGTTTTAATGAATCCCACACTTAGAAAGTTGTTGCCCGTCTTGGGTCCGGGTTGGGTAGTAATGCTCGCAGACCTGGATGCGCCGAGTGTCATCACGGCAATACAGTCTGGTATCGAATTCAGGGCTCATCTGATAATATTCTTGATCGTTCTGATTATTCCTCTCTACTTTGTTCAGGATACTTCCTCTAGGATAGGGGCCGTGACTGGTAAAACTCTGGGTCAAGTAATATCGGAATACTTTGGACACAGCTGGACGATCGTCGCAGTCTCCGGAAGCGCGATAATAGACTTCGCTGCTTATGTTGGAGAGCTCGCAGGAATTGCGGTCGCTGCTTCTCTGGTCGGAATTCCAGTCCTGGCAACAATAGTCTTTGTCATAATCATTCACACCATCGTTGTGACTACCGGGAAGTACAAGAAGATAGAAATCTTCCTGGTTGCAATTGGATTTCTTCTGTTCCTGTTTGTGATACTAGATTTCTTGGTATATCCACACAACATACACCTGGCGGATTTCTTGCCATACGTTCCCAAGAACTCGTTCTACTTTCTAATCGCCGCAAACATCGGTGCGGTCATAATGCCGTGGATGTTGTTCTACCATCAGGCAGCGGATGTGGATAGTGGACTCAAGATATCGGGGATGAAGAAGGAGAGTTGGGGAACACTGCAAGGTGCGATAGCATCTGAGGTGCTTATGGTATCGATTGTGATATTCTCATGGAAGTTGGCACAGGATGGTTACACCAATGGTAATTCCATGCTTTATGTTGCGGCTGCACTGGGCCACGAAATTGGACCAATAGGGCCCATATTGTTTGCAATAGCGCTCGGCGTTGCCGGCCTCCTTGCCATGTTTGTCATCTCCATGAGTATGTCTTATTCCCTCTCAGATGTCTTCAAGATGAAGGGATCTTTCAACAAGAGTTTCAGAAGTCAGAAGAAATTTTACGCCATTTTCCTGCTAGAAATTATACCAGCTGCTATCCTAACTCTAGCAATCAACAACCTGATCAGCCTAGCACTTGATGTGATGGTTCTCAGCTCAATTGCACTTGCCTTGCCTCTATTAGTAGTGATAAGAATTGGCTCGAACAGAAAGATCATGGGACAGCACACGATAGGAAGACCAAGAACGGTCTTTCTGTACGCATTCTTGATCTTGGCCGTCGGATTAGGAATTTTCTCAATCTTTCAGGTAATCTAGCTGAACAAGGTGGATGAAAGTAGATGGATTCCTGCTGTCTACCCCAGATTGAGCTGTAGGGCAAAGATCTCCTCAAGAATTTCCAGATGTCCGAAGATAACCATTGTTGTGGATATGGAAGAAAGAGGAGAAAGCTAGATACATGGAGAGGGTAGCGACACTTCTTAAATCCTTTAAACTCACACAGCAGTGCGATCGATTGCAAGGAAATCTAGTTATTCTTAATCCCGATATTTCTCTATGATTGTTTCTCCCCTTGATTATAGGTACGGTAGGGAAGAAGTGAAGTCAATTTTCTCCGAAGAGTCCAACCTGAAGTTAATGCTAGAAGTGGAAGCGGCTCTTGCAAGGGCCGAGGCAGAAGCAGGTATAGTACCTAGGGAAGCCGCAGAAGGAATTTCAAAGCATGCGAATCTCGAATCTGTAAAAATAGAGGAGGTCAAGAGGATCGAGAAAGAGATAGGACACAATGTAATGGCCATGGTAAAGGTGCTCACACTAGCCTCGGGAGAGAGTGGAAAATTTGTGCATCTTGGTGCGACTTCCAATGACATCACAGACACAGCAAATGCACTGCAGTTCAAGAAATTTTATTCTTTCTTGGTCGATGATCTCTTAAATCTGTCTGAAGTTCTGTACGACGTTTCAAAGACCAATTTGAACACAGTGATGATAGGAAGGACTCATGGACAGCATGCGCTACCGATAACTTTCGGACTAAAGACCTCCGTTTATCTCTCCGAGGTGATGCGTCATATAGAGAGAGTGGAGGAGTCCCGAAAGAGAGTGGTCGTAGGGAAGTTCATGGGTGCAGTTGGAACGGGTGCTGCCCTGGGAAAAGAAACAATGAAGGTCCAATCCATCCTGATGAAGAATCTGGGAATCGGTGAAGAAGAGGGTCCAACCCAGATAGTAGACCGGGACAGATATGTGGAATATGTTTCTATGATTGCGAACATTGCCACTTCTCTGGAAAAGTTTGCAACCGAAATAAGAAATCTCCAGAGGCCCGAGATAGGAGAAGTTCAGGAGCCCTTCAACGAAAAGAGGCAGGTTGGTTCAAGCACTATGGCTCAGAAGATCAATCCCGTCACTTCCGAGAACATAGTCTCACTAGCGAGGATCATAAGGGGGTTTGTCGTCCCGATGCACGAGTCCGCAGTACTGTGGCATGAGAGGGACCTGACTAACAGTGCCTCTGAAAGGTTCATAATTCCCTATGTATCCATACTTATAGACGACATTCTCAACAAGGCAATTTCCGTTTTCAGTGGTCTCAAGGTAAACTCGGAAGTGATGCTGAAGAACGTCACGAACGATGATCTGGTACTCGGAGAGGCCTATCTGATGGCATTAGTCAATAAAGGGTATGGTAGACAAGAGGCACACGAGATAGTCAGAATGGCCTCAATGGAAGTCAGAGAGAAAGGAGGGGAGTTAAGGAAAAAAATAGAAGACATGACGGGAAAGAGTATCAAGAGGCTTTCTCCCCTAGACTATACAGGCAATGCAGTGGAAATAACAGAGAAGATTCTCAGGAATTACGAGATCGTCAGGGGAACTCGGAACACCCACTAGTACATTTCAAGATACTAGTGTCAATGGCACGACGGGGGTAAAAGTTATTTGCCATAGTTTGGCATAATACCCTATGCCGAACTGGGAACGCTTCTACAAGAAGTCGACGGATTACGAACTGTACAGACCTAGGTATCCAGCTGAACTTCTGGATCTGCTAGGAAGAGAAGCTGGCCTAAGCTCTTTCACGTCCGTAGCAGACGTCGGTTCGGGTACCGGACTGCTTTCAGAACTTCTTCTCAGATCGAAGTGCAACCTGTACTGTGTAGAGCCCAATGAAGAAATGAGGAGGGTTTCTGTGGGAAAGTTTGCTCACGAAGAAAAGTGTAAAATCATTGAGGGAACTGCAGAGAACACTTCACTCCTCGACGACTCAATGGATATTGTAACGGTTGGACAGGCGTTTCACTGGTTTGATCCTATAAGAGCAAGAATCGAATTCGGAAGAATCCTGAAGAGAGGTGGAAAGGTAGTTTTGATCTGGAACACTATAACAGAATCGAAAGAGGGAATGAATTTTGAGTACGAGAAACTGGTAAGGCAGTACAGCAGGGACTTCCATGGAAGTGGTGTTAACTCGACCAGCCTGACAGCCCTGACAGATTTCTATGGTGGGAATTTCTGTCGCTTCAAGATCAAGAATTATCAGAGACTGAGCCTTGAGGGTATGCTTGGAAGATATCTCTCGGCTTCTTATTCAATTACCGAAGATGATCCCAGGTTCGAAGACATGAGACATGACTTCGAGAAGACCTTTAGAAAGTACCAAAGCAATGGAGAGATCGTCATAGAGTACGAAACAGATGTATTCATAGGAACAATCAATAAGTGATTCCAATTAATAACCAAAGTTTTTATTGAATCTCTGGTTCCATATCGGTGGAGTCAATCGGAAGATTCTGTTTTTACAATTCTAACGGGACCTGCAATTTCCTGAGGAATGCTCCCACTGAGTGCAATCTGTGTCCAAATTTTGTGTCCTTTAGAAAGGAGGCACTTCCATTCTCCGAGGGCTCAAAGTTGCCCGTTACATACTTCGATCTCTCGATAAGTCGGGGATCTGGCGACCAATTTCAGATGAGCCTAGTCTAGATTATGTGGGGGATAATGACCTCCCACAGTATCAAGAACAGCACGAACAAACTCACTGCCGCTACTATCGCGTCTCTCGCCTTCTTATTCTTCTGCAGTAATGGAGTGTTAAGGAAAACGTACCCACCGTCCAATGGCACGATCGGCAGAAGGTTCATCAACCCTAACGCGAAATTGAGCCAGAAGAGCCAATAGAACAGATACTCAAGGTTGAGGGATACTGGGTTGGAATTGATGGATAATTGCAAGGAAGCAGGCAGAGGGAACTCCGAGTGGAACGGCAGACCAAGGTACTCGAAGAAACCCAGGGCACCACCAGAGGTAGGGTTCTTTAAGATACTCAGGTAGGAATACTGATCGAAGAGAATCAGGCCAAACACAGAGACGTCTACTCCCATGAACGGGTAGTCTTTTGAGATCCCGGGGTTAGAAACTCCCGAGGACAAGAGGTAGGAGTACCTTGAGGCTAGAGTTACATTGTAAGAGTTGTAACTAGTCCCATTGAATGTCTCGACCGCGACGGTTTGACCAGCTACGTAACTGGACTCCGCCTTGGTAAAAGCAGTGTAGTTAGTGATGGTGTGATTGCCCATTGAGACGATCACGCTTCCTGGTGTGATTCCGGCGTCATATGCTGGATAATTCTTTAGAACATCGGTAACATAGATTCCATAAACAACACTCTCCGTTATAAGATGGCCACTACGCAACAAGGTCACATTTACTTGGCTACCAGGGGTGAAGGAGAGATTTGTCAACACAGAATCGTTCGTAACCGAGACACCTCCCACAGATTGCAGTATGTCGCCAGGTTGAAATTCTGGAGTAGTTGATAGCGAAGACTGGACCGGTGATCCAGGTACTGGAGCAAATGAGTAGGCCATTAAGATTGCAAGAACCAAGAATATCACAGTTAGGGTGATGTTCATCCCGGGCCCTGCTGCGAATACCTTTGCTCTAGTTTTCGGTTCTACTTTCTTCATCTCTTCTTCGTCCGGTTCTACAAATGCACCTATTGGAATGATTAGCCATAACAGCCCAGTACTCCTAACAGGGATGCCAAACCTTCTGGCAGCTATACCGTGAGCAGCTTCGTGTAGGGCCACTGCAATTATCAGACCTATTATTCCCCATGTTATAGGTAGAGCTGGGTTGATACCCGGAAGGGCAAGATAGTACGAAAGCGAAGGAGCCGCTCCTTTGGGTATTGAAAGAACCAGAACTGCCTCCCAGATCAGTAAGGCAACGCCACCCGTCGCAAGGAACGGCATAGCGTAGTAGAAGAATGAAACAAAATGATCCCAGAACTTGTGTTTCGAGACCCTTTCAATCGTTCTGACTCCTACCTGCGTCTTGATCAGGAGGGCTGGTCCGTAAGGAGCAAAATGGCTCTTGAATCTGGTAATAGCAACGTAGAATACCGCTATCCATGCAACAATTAGGATAGCCAAAATAAGGAGCCAATTCACGGGTCGCAATCAGAAATGGTCTATTAATCATTTCTTTTAACCGTCTCTCGACGTGAGATCCGTCTCAAGATTGATAGTTTCCATGCACTCAGATACCGATTTTGAATAAAACTTACAAAAACTCCTGCTTCTACGGCTTTTGAGCGGCTCAATAATCTGAAGATGCCTATTCTAGTGATTCTTGGCAGTAGGGATCTGCCCGGGTCAGTCTTGCAAGGAAAGAGAATTCACCTACAGATACCTAGATCCGAGCCAAACCTAATCGAAGGAGCCGATCACATTCTTGGCCTTTCCAGGGCGGTAGAGTTCAACACCAAGGTTATGGATTTCCTGAATAAAGTGGGGCGTCTGAAGACAGCGTCAGATCGACGAATTGCCTAACGACAACTCTCCTTCCAATAGCACAGAGTGAATCTATAAGGATAAATACCATCCATCATTGAGAGAACGTGCGAGCGAAGGTAGAATGGGTAGACAATTTGACTTTTCTATCCTCTGACGACTCGGGCCACTACGCAATACTTGATCACTCAGAAAACAAAGATTTGCAGAAGGGAAGTTCTCCGACCAATATGCTGCTTCAGGCTCTGTGTGGGTGTACGGCAATGGATGTAATATCCATACTTCAGAAAAAGAAGGAACCAGTGACTGGTCTCGAGGTCAGCGCTGAGGGTACGAGAGCTGCTGATCATCCTAAGGTATTCACTGACGTCAAGCTTGAGTACGTTGCTTATGGAAATGTAAAGAAGGAGAGCCTGGATAGAGCAGTAGCTCTAAGTCAGGAAAAATATTGCAATATCTCAATCACACTAAAGAGAGCGGGAGTGAGAGTTACCTTTTCTGCGAGGATAGTCAACGATCAATCTTCATCTGTTAATGACGCTCCGTGAAATTTCTGAATTCAGAAGGAAATCACTGAATAGCCTTGCTCAAGGTAGTAAGAGATCCTATCTCTATAGTTCTCCAGGGTCACTCCTTTGTCCTGAATCTCCAGAACTATGTTTTTTCTCTTGGCAATTCCCACGCATGCAGAATCAATCACACCCGCATCTATGAGTTTTTTCAAATTTTGAGCCCTGTCACCAGTTGCCTTGGCGAGTATAGACTCGCTCTCTCCAAAAAACAGTATCTTCAGGCTCTCAAATCTCTTCTCCTCGTCAAGTTTCATTGCGGAATATACTGCCATATCAAATCTAGTGGGTGCCTCTTCTCCGCTCATTACCAGATAAAGAACTTTAGTCATATCTGTCCAGTGAAGGGTGAAATATAATGTTGTTCAAATGGTGATGACACATCATCTCTTTCCAATGGATCTAATGAGAGACTCTCTTAGCAAAACAAGACATCTGTCACTTGTTAAGGAGGGAAACTGAACGTGGCGTTTGCAAGATATATGTGTCATTCTCACCAATTGTTGCGGGGTGCTCCCTCACTAAACGAAAAAAGTCATAGCGCTTTCACACAAACTTCCAACAAGTCTATATAAAGCACTATCTTTAACCTGAGATAATAAATGAGCTGGCAAGATCAAGAGGTCAGAGAGTTAAAAGAAAATAAATACATACTGATAGACGAGGAGCCTTGCAAGATAGTTGAAATCACTACATCCAAGCCTGGAAAGCATGGTGAAGCTAAAGCCAGAATCGTAGCAATTGGAATTTTCGACAATCAGAAAAGGAGCGTTGTATATCCAACCAAGCACAAGGTAAAGGTACCTATCATAGAAAAGAAGACTGCCCAGATACTGAGCATTTCACAGAGTGAGGGACTATTCATGGACATGGAAACGTTCGAACAGTTCAACATTCCGATCCCCGACGAATTCAAGGATAGGGCTGCGAGCGGAGTCGAGGTAGAGTACTGGGAGTCAATGGGAAAGAGGAAACTAATGCGAGTCTAAATGCCCTCCCCCCTCAAATTCTGTGACTCTTCGGATAGTTACGAAGACTCCAAGTATGTTATATTTGGTGTTCCATTCGACTCGACAGTTTCCTTCAGGTCGGGTGAGAAATTTGCCCCCAATGAGATCAGAAAGGCGTCCTACAACATGGAGAGTTATGCAGTATACAGGGGAATAGATCTCAAGAACTCTGGAATATTTGACATGGGGGATATAGAGGAGTATCACAGATCAGACGAGATGATAGAGGAAGTCTATTCCATAGTGGATCGCATCGTATCTGATCGGAAGTTTCCAATAATGATGGGCGGCGAACACAGCGTAAGCAACGGCGCCATCAAGAGAATCAAAGGGAAGGTGATTTTCATAGACGCTCATACGGACTACAGAGACTCTTATCTGGGAGACAGGAACTCGCACGCATGCGTTGCTAGAAGGGCGGCAGAAGTCGTTGGCAAGGAGAATGTTGTTTCAATCGGTCCACGCTCAATCTCAAAGGAAGAAATGGATGACGGACCGCAGAAGTATTTCACGAGCTTTGAGGTAAACGAGGACAAGACGAGATTGAAAGCATTCCTCAAGGGATTCTGCAATTCTCCAGTCTACCTCTCGATAGACTTCGATGGTTTCGATCCAGCTTATGCTCCAGGCGTAGGGACTCCCGAACCATTCGGTCTCAATCCAATGATCCTGATGGATATACTGGAAACCACTGGAGGGAATCTGGTTGGACTGGACGTGAACGAAATCACTCCCACGTTTGATAACGGAAACACTTCCATGCTAGCTGCTCGAATCATTCAAGAAGTGGTATCTTATCTAGAAACGTCAAGAAAATGAGTGAAAATAAGGTCTACAAGGAAGGGTACAAGGATGGAATCAAATTCGCTATTCTTGCAGCTAGGGCGTATGGTAACAACGAGGAATTAATAAAACGCCTTGAAAGGGAATATTCCGGAGAGGACGGAGAGACCGCAGTCAAGCTGGTCTATGGAGAGACCTATCTCATCTATGAAAAACGAAACCAGAAGGGTATGGAGATAATTTTGGGGGTTGCCACCCAGGGGTTTCCAGCAATAGTGATGAGTAGGGACACCAAGAGCACTCTTACGTCAATGAAGAATATCAAGTTCGCTCCCATAACATACGACGAGTCGGTCGGTAGTTTCAACCCGACACAGCTCAGCCAGATGCAAGAATATGTCATAAGCAACCTGATCGAAAAGGGTGTCGTGTACATAGACTGCCTGGACTACATATTTTCTACCTCAAGTTCAGTTCAAAACGTGTTGAGATTTCTCACAGTTTTGAAGGACAAAGTACTCGACAAGAATGGAATATTCATACTATCTTTGAACAAGGATGCCATAGGCAAGCCTGAACTTTCAATGATAGAAAAGGAATTCAAGAATACAATCAAAATTAAGTCGGATTAGTCAGACTTATTACGTCTACTCTGGACGGTGTGGGCAGCTTATGGGATGCCATTCTCAATGCTTCCTTTGCCTTATCTTCTCCAGTTTTTGGGATTCTCACTATCAGTATCGTAGAACCCCTCCTTACTCTGGCAGCAGTACCCACTGGTCTGCCGAATGACAGGCTCATTCCACTCGAAATTCTGTCCGCTCCGGCTCCTGTCGCCATTTTGTGCTCCCTTATGACGTGGTGAGGGAATGGTCTGACCCTCATGAAGTATCCCTTTTCGCCAAAGTCCCTTATCAGCAGTCTGTTCGACTTAATTCTTGCAGCCTCTAGAGCCGTGTGTCTAATCTGGCAGGATTCCTCCGCTACCAGTCTCAGCTCTATATCGTAATTTCCATTGACGTCCCCAGCCACGTACTGCTGTATTCTGGATGCTGGGACTCCTCCCATGTATTCCCGCTTCGTATAGGCGGGTCCTGTGATCTTCCTGTACATCCTACCTGGCTTTCTTACCATTTACTCTACCTTTCAGGAAAATGATTCAGAATATAAAATCCTTCTGAGTTAAATCCATGAAAGGTTATTTATTCGTATACTATGATTACCAGAGGAAATGGACGAAATCTGGATCGAGAAGTACAGACCGAAGAGACTTGATGAGGTCGTTGGGCAGAGTGTGGTTGTTGAGAGGCTAAGGAGCTACACTCAACAAAAGAACATACCGCACCTCCTCTTTTCGGGACCTCCCGGTACAGGAAAGACGACAGCTGCAACCGTCCTGGCAAGGGAATTCTATGGAGAAGCATGGAAAGAGAATTTTCTAGAACTGAATGCCTCGGATGACAGAGGGATAAAGATGGTGAGGGAAACTGTGAAGGATTATTCCAGGATTCTTCCTACAAATCCTCTAGGATTCAAGATTCTCTTCCTGGATGAAGCGGATTATATGACCGATGAAGCTCAAGCCGCTCTGAGAAGAACCATGGAGAATTTCACCAGAACCACAAGATTCATTCTCTCTTGCAATTACTCGTCCAAGATCATTGAACCCATCCAGTCAAGAACTGCGATCTTCAGATTCAAAGCAATTCCGACGGAGTCATTAGTGGCCGCACTTGCGGAAATACTTAGGAAGGAGGGTATCGAGTACGAGAAGAAGTCACTAGATGTAATTGCTGAGTTGTCGTATGGAGACATGCGAAAGGCAATTAACACGCTACAGGTCGCTGCTACATACTCTCACAAGGTCACGGTGAACACCATTTACGAGGCTGCCGGACTGGTTCACAAGGAATGGGCGATTCAGGTCCTGTCACTGGCTCTCAAGGGCGACATCTCAAAAGCGAGAGGTTTGCTGGAAGACGCCGTGATCAAACAGGGGATATCTGGACAAGATGTTGTAGAACAGTTCCACAGAGTGATCTACGATTTGCCAGTAGGTGACGCTCTTAAGGCGGATATACTCTTTGTGCTTGGGGATATAGACTTCAGGATATCAGAAGGAGCAAGAGAGATAATACAACTCGAAAGTTTTCTAGGTTATCTATACAGTAAGGGCTCGAAATGAGGGGTGGGTGCCGCGCCTAACGGATCTGTTTATGAAAGAGAACTAAAACTCATTCTTTCTGGAAACGAGGAAAAGTTGGGAAAGACCGGGTGGATAAGAGAGGAAGTTAAGGATAGAATAAAATCCAAACCATTCTTAGTTGTCAGGGCTGCAGGAAGTCATGGATTTGATATAATTATCCTCAGACACGACCTGAGCATCCCTATAGAGATTAAGAGTTCTAAAGAGAAGATTTTAAACTTTTCATCCTCATCGAATAGGTCGCAAGAACAGGCTGAAGAATATGTGGAGATGATTTCCAAGACTAAGGTAATGCCTCTCTATGCATACAGACTGAAGAACGTCAATGGCGATCCATGGAGAATCTTTACTTTCGATTCTGAGTACGAAGGAAGGTACCGCATGTTTGCAAAAATAGTTCCAAAATTGGATGTCACGAAGGGAGGAGCCTTTTCGATGAAATGGGAAAAGGGTTTACAACTCACATCTCTGCTGGAGTATCTTTTCTAATATAGTCTACGCAACTGCCTCAGCTAATTTTTCCTTTTGGCTGCCCCTTGGAAATTCCAAACCTCTCTCTATCCTCTTGTACTCTATACTAGTCGGTGTGAGTTTTCCTAGTATGTACTCGAGTGCAGACTCTGCGTTCTCTGACGGACCACAAGTGAAAATATCTAGCGCTACTAGTCCGTATTCTGGCCAGGTATGAAAGCTCAGATGAGATTCAGCAAGAAGAATGATTCCGCTCACTCCGCCTGGAGTGAATTGATGGTAATATGATCTGATTTTAGTGAGTTTTCCGTACTTGACTGCCGACTCCATTATTTCCTGCATCGTATCTGAATTTGAAATCTTCTCAGGTTCAATTCCCTTTAGATCCCCGACAAGATGAATCCCTATTGACACCAGCTATTCACCGATTTCTCTCAAGAAATACCCCTATATAAAGTTTAATTTTTCGACTCTAAAGAAAATACAATAAATCATACGGTTTTGCGAATGAAATTCTGAACGAAATACCCTTTAGAAATGTAAGGTTGAAATGGAGCCTTTTTCAGATTTGAGAATTGGTGTAAATTAAATGAATGTCATCCATGATGGAGTCCCTTTGATTAACCAAATTCGTATTTACATAAAAAATAAGAGTGGGACTCTTAACTTTGGTTAAAGTACGAATGGCTTGGAAAGTTGTGCTGTTGGGTGGTTGTAATCTTGTCATATTCTATCCTGAAAACCGATTTGGATCAGGTAAGCATGGTTTGAGTCAATAAGTTATAGATCTTACCTATGGCGTGTTAGGTCAGGTTTTTGTTGTAGATGCTCTGGTTGGGTATTACTGTACTAGTAATTTGTCTGAGAAGTTGTGACAGATTTCTCCAATTGTCTCTTTATTTCTTGAAGCTGACACGTTCTTCAATCGTTGCAATTGATTGTACCTTAAGCACTATACTCTTTCCAATTTTGATTTCGTAAAACAATATCCGGTTCAGATTACTCTTGAATTATAAGAGTGATGCTCATCGAAGTGTATTGTCGATAAATAGACAACAAAACGGCAAAGCCAAATGGAACACAATTCTAAAGTACCAGACTCTGATTGAAAATTATGGAAAAAAGAAGTCATTGGAGATCTATATTAGTAGTGGTTA
Organism: Thermoplasmata archaeon; assembly: GCA_021787125.1. Classification (GTDB taxonomy): domain Archaea; phylum Thermoplasmatota; class Thermoplasmata; order Thermoplasmatales. The sequence continues at coordinate 38,112 of JAJYMI010000089.1, forward strand.
TTATCATTGTCATAATATCCTCAACTCTAGTGATTCTGTCCCAGCCAATCCAGGCAAAGGGGGTTGTATATGGACTTCTTGATTACAATGCCAAAATAGGGCCGTCGAACAACAGCAGTTACAATTATATTGGAATGATAGTAATCACTAACTCCTCCGATGCAAATCTCTTTTCCGGTTCAGTGACAAGCAACAGCTCTCTTTTTTCTGTATATTTACTGACCAAGGATCAGTTTGTCATCTGGTCTGAAGGAAACCTCAATGTTTCTGCTAACTTGAAAGAAAACAATCTAGGTGGAAACCTTTCAAATGGTACCTTAAGTGGAGCGTCCATCGTAACCTCAATAAACACCCTCCCTGTGGATTATTCGTACGGCATAACCGGCAATGGTACGTTACACCTATCCTGGAGAATTTCGTCCGGAACTGAATATGCAATTGTCATACTTTCACACACAAGGCTATTCTCATATGAACCAAGATTGACATTTTATTATCAATATCTTCAGATCTGACGATATTGGTGCCCTGAAACTGCGGCACTGAGTTCTGTAATACGCGCATTGCCTTCTCAATAGACGGCAGAATTTCTAAAAGCGACAAATCCTCCTCGAAGAAATCCTGCAGTTTTAAATCATCCATTGTTTGGAATATCACTTGTGGCTCTACACTAATGCACCTGAGAGTAGGACGGTTATAATACCCGTGATAGAACAAATGTGGCGCTGTTGCTGCAAGTCCGGCATTAACTTAATTCATTCTTTAAGCGTGCACACTGGCACGTGACTGACTTAGGATTACAATGCTTTATGAAATCGTACGGACACCAATTTCCAAGTGTCCCTTTATATACGCGAGTAGAAAAGGTTATTAAGCACGGTAGTCTGCAGATGCTGAGCAAATAGCTCTAGACAAAGGATTGGTAGTATATGGACGAATTTACAAAAGTGAAGGATCTCAACCAGGGATCCAAAAGAGTGACTGTTTTGGCAAAAGTTTTGAATGTTGGCGAAGCAAAAGACATACAGACAAGATACGGCGAACAGAAGAAAGTTACCGAGGCAGTCCTAGGCGACGAGACCGGAAAAGTGACTATGTCACTTTGGAATGAACAAGTGAGTCAGGTAGAGAACGGCGACAGTATTGTCGTAGAGAACGGGTACGTAAGCTTTGTTCGGGGACACATGAGACTCAACGTCGGAAAATACGGAGCAATAAAGAAATCCGATTCCGCTGTTGATTCTGTCAATGAGTCTCTCGATATGAGCGAGAAAGAGTATCAGCCCGACGAGGTCGACAGAAGACCTAGAAGAAGCTTTAACAACAACAGGAATTTTAGAAGCAGATTCTAAAGGGAGTAATTTTTCTCAATTATTCCCACACAAAATTTTCTTTTTTTATCTTTAATTACTATTTCCTCAATGTCAAGTTCCATTTCGAAGATTATGTCATATATTCTCTTCAAGCTGGGGAAGTCGCAGATCTTACAGTCTAATGGCTCTTTTAACGCTATTTCATCATTTCCGTAATTGAATGAATTCAACTGATAGCGCTGGCAGTTGCTGCCGTACTTGAGTAACACGTTACTATTTGTCAACACCTCTACCTTTTCATCGAGCCTTCTCGCTAAAGACGGCAATCCAGTATAATTGTTCTTGAACGTCTTGATGTGGCAGGTCTTGCAGAGTGTTATGAGGTTCCTGGTGGAATCCGAACCGCCGGCTATCCTTGGTAAGATGTGATGGACTTCAACTTCTACCCTCAGTCTATCGACTCCGTCTTTGTTTTCAGAAATCATCGGAGATTTCCCACAAATTCTACACTTGTACTCGTCTCTTTCTAGTACAATCAGCTTAGCGGTATTCCAGGGGATACTCGATTCCTCTGAAGATCCATCTTTATAGTAATCGTAGACTTCTCCGCGGTGAGAATACTTTCTATTCAGTCTCTCTAGTCTATCTCCAACGTCAATCTTCATCGTAATTCCTGAATTGTGATTGCATAGTTAACACAATAATAAGACATTTCATGCCTGATCAAGAAATATGGACACACGCAAGGATCGTCCCTATTTGCGCAAGCGTTAGTCTCAAATCTTAAAGCTAGATTTAATTACTAGTTTATATAACTGGTTGAAAAAGAGTGAGCTTCTCAATCTCCGGAATAATCGCGTACATACTTCAAGAATCCTACTCCATTATGGGTACTCTGGGGCCTACAGGAGTATTCCTATTGATGGTCCTTGAAGGAGTGGGGTTACCATTCCCTTCCGAAGTCATCATGGTTTTCGGGGGATTTCTGTCAACGGGTAATATCTCTCTGTTTGTGATTTTTGCCCTAGCTGGGTCAATTGGAGGGTTTGTAGGAAACGTGATACTGTTCTACATAGCTGTTTTCGGAGGAAGGCCATTAATACTTTATCTTGGCAGGTACGCGGGTCTCAAGGAGGAACACCTCATCAAGACAGAGAAATGGTTTGACGCTAGGGGAGAGTGGACTGTGTTCTTCGGCAGATTCGTTCCGGGTTTCAGATCGTACATGAGCATTCCCGCTGGTATCTCTAGGATGAACATCACGAAGTTTTCGATATTCACATTCGCAGGTTCACTCATCTGGTCTACAGCCCTTGCCGCCGGAGGCTATGCTCTGGGGAAATCGTGGGACAGACTGGTTCCAATTGTGACCAATGTTGGACTCTATTTCTTAGCAATTTTCATCGTTGCTTTCGTCTCTTACTTCTTATATCGCTACTACACTAACAAGCGTGCGAATGAAAAAGGTACTTCATCAGATCCAACCGAAACGCCAAACAGCAAGAAGTGACCCCATCACTCCAGTACCAATCTCGGATTAAACTGACCGCAGGTGGTGGCTATCTCTTCCTAGAGAACTCCGAATGAAATGAAAAAGTAGGCGACAAGTACTGCCGCTATGCTGAACGTGATTCCCCAGTACATCTTGTTCCATGCGAAGACTTTGCTCCCGTCAAGTGGCGGTATAGGAACGAGATTGAACAGACCGAGCCAGAGATTTATGTAGACCAAGAAGAAGACGGCGGCGAAGACATTTATAGGCATCGAGACGAACAGCAAGATTGGAAGAAGTGCAATTCCCATCACCAGATTCGCTATCGGACCAGCAAGTGCAATCTTACCTTCCCTGATTGGGTTCCTATAGCTAGCAAAGTAAACTGCACCCGGAAGTGCAAACAGAAAACCTATGAGGCCAGTGATTATAGTTAGAACCAATCCCATCGGCCACATTCGAAATTCAGACCAAGCACCATAGTGTATAGCAGTGAATTTGTGGCTCATCTCGTGTATAAGGAAGGCAGTTATGGTCATCAAGAAACCAATCGCTAGAGCGACCAATAATGCCGGGTGGACGGTGACTCCATTGACTCTGAAAGATGACCGGACTATAATCAGAAACAAGGCCACAGAAAGCGTGACAACCGAAATAGCAATATCTTGTAACTCCTTCTTCGAGAAGTTGCTTTTCTTGTAAGTAACTGTGTATGTGGCCATCTGTCCTAGAGTAGAATTAGCATATTAAACCTGATTAGTCACATTGGGAAATACAGGGTCGTCCTCGCAAGATATTTATTAAATAATTGAGTGAGTCATTCATGGAGAAAGCAGGAATGATCAGTAGGATATGGCCAATAGTCTTGACTGGATTGGTACTGATCGCCATTGTTTTCTTCCTAACGAAAGTAGTTTCAATAATACCACTCACTTACAGGCCCTATACAGGCGACATTCAAGCTCTTCTCTTCGGAATCATTCTTTACATAGTACTGAGATTCATTCTCAAGACTCTTCAAGCTGCCCTTGAACGGAGAATTCAGAAGAAGTACGTGCGACCTTTGATATTCCTGGTATCAATCGTTGGGTACTTTGTAATTCTTCTCGCCATCCTTGCGCTGCTAGGAGTTGACCTAAGCTCGATAATTCTAGGCAGCGCATTTGCAGGTGCCATAATAGGACTCGCAGCACAACAGATCCTTTCAAATTTCTTCAGCGGGATACTGCTGATCTGGTCAAGACCGTTTGTTCCAGGAGACTACATCGAGTTCAACTCGTGGCAGTATTCCTACATGCTTCCATCCTACCCTCCAAAATATCTGTCCAGAGACGAGTTCAGGTGGAAGATTTCAGGTAAAGTTGATGACATTTCGATGAACTTCACAACCATTATCGAAGATGATGGGACCGTTCTTAAGCTACCAAACAGTATAATGATTCAGGGGGCAACCACAGTAAATCCAATAAGAAACAAGATACAAGTGAGGACCGAGCTGATGAAGAACGTTGACTATGAAGAACTTAAAAAGAATGTCGAATCCATAGCTTCTAAGATCAGGGAAATAACAGATTTCAGGACGAGCGTAGAGGAGATTGGAAGGGAGACCTACCTTGTGAAAATCACTCTTAGGGTCACCGGTGAAGATTCGGAAGGAATCAGGGCGAGGTTCATGGAAAGCCTGCTCGCTGCTGGAAGATGACTATTCATTATTTGCTCTTCAATACTGTAAAAAACTAACAAAATCTTTTATCCAATATTGATAATCGGTTTAGGGAGTGGAAAATGTATGGTTAAGTTAACGTGGTATGGACATGCCGCATGGCAGATAGACTTTCAAGAAACGGTCGTCCTGGTTGATCCCTTTCTGAGAAACAATCCAAAATCACCAATAAAGCCCGAGGACCTAAAAAAAATCGACTTTGTTGTTGTTACCCACAATCACGATGATCACTTGGGTGATGCGTTTGAGATCACAAAGAATAAGGGTGCTAAACTCGTTTCGATGTTTGAGAACGTACTGCCCGCCTCGAAGGAGAACATTCCAGACGAGAATCTGATGGGAATGAACATTGGAAACCAGGTTGATTTCGGGAAGGTAAAGATCGGCCTGGTCCCTGCTGTGCACAGCGGGAACTGTGCAGGTGCAGTAATAACTGCAGATGGAGTGACAATATATCACGCTGGTGACACCGGTCTCTTCGGGGACATGAAGCTGATCGGACAAATGTACAGGCCAAAAGTCTCACTGCTGCCAACAGGTGGTTTTTTCACAATGGGACCAAAAGAAGCAGCGATGGCCGCGAGGATGATTGGATCAGAGATAGTCATTCCAATGCACTATGGGACTTTCCCACCCATAGACTCGAATCCCAATGAGCTTCGGACTGCGTTAGGAGAGGAGTTCAAGGTGCCCATTCTCAAACCTGGCGAGTCGTTCATGGTTTAGGCAAAGAATAAATTTCATAACATCCTATTCTGTCGTGTCCAGCGGATACTATCTTGGTTTCGACGTCGGGGGAACAAAGATCACTGCCGTTCTGGCGTCAAGAGAAGGAAAGATAAAGAAGAGGATCGAGGCCAAGACAAGAAAATTGAAGGGGGTCACTGACCTAATAAATCAAATTCATACTCTCGGCGAACAGTTCGATAACTTCGACGACATTGGGGTGATTTTTCCAGCTCCTATCTCAAGCAAGGGGATCTCGCTTTTCGCACCGAACCTGATGGGATGGAACGAAGTTAACGTCAAAGAAAGGCTTGAAAGAGCATTTCAGAGAGATGTCTTTGTTGACAACGACGCAACCGCTCAGGCAATTTCTGTAAAGTTGTTTGATAAAGGGAGGAAATACGGGAACTTTATCTATCTCGTAGTCGGAACTGGCATCGGTGGAGGGATATTCATCGACAACAAGATCTATAGAGGCGGTAATGGCTATGCCGGTGAACTCGGTCACACGGTAATTCTGACTAATGGTCCAGTGTGTGGCTGTGGAAGAAGAGGATGTATCGAATCTCTTGCTTCCGGGCGTGCCATGGCAAGGAGAGCAACAGAGAATTCCAAAGAGATTAGAAATTCTCCATTCTTGTCATCAATACCACTAGAGAGATTGTCGGCTGAAGACCTCTTCAGCGGCAGGGAAATGGGAGACCCTTTTTGCACCTTGCTGGTAGATGAATCAATTTATTATCTCTCAGTCGCAATTGCAAACTACATTAACGAGTTCGATCCAGAGGCAATATTTCTAGGAGGGGGGCTCATGAAGAACGATCCGTCGTTGATTTCGGAACTTAAAGAGTCAGTCGAAAATGAGTCAGGCAAATATTCAAGAAATGTACCGATCATAAAGGTAGCAGACCGTACGGTAGAACTTGCACCAATTGCTCTTTCTGTCTACGAGTCTACCAATCACACACCTGACTGAGGCCAATTTTCGATATTCAGACTGACGGTTCTTACAGCTAGCTCGGTTGAGAAATGTTTTTAGACATAGTTCAATGAATATCCATATGACACGAATTAAAGATATTGAAATTATGGAACTGGGGGAGGAGGGTGAAAAATCCAGTCCATGGAGTTCTACAATACTAGTTCTGAAGTTGGTCACAAGCGATGGAGAAATAGGTTATGGGGAAGCGCCGACCACTCTGATGACTAGACCAGTTTATGAGGAGATGAGGGAGGTCGGAAGGGTATTCTTGAACAAAGAGATCGAGGAGATAAGAAGGAATTACCTAGAGTTCTACAAGCACTCCTTTTACCTTCCAGTTTCCATGGAATCTACCGCAGCACTGAGTGCTTTTGAAATCGCTTCTTGGGACGCAGTAGGCAAGGAATATGGTGCTCCCATCTACGATTTGCTGGGGGGGAAAGTGAGAGACAATGTGAGGGCTTATGCAAACGGCTGGTATGATAACTGCATCTCCCCTCAAGATTTTCTCACCAAGGCGAAAGAAGTGGAACGCCTCGGATTTACGGCTGCAAAGTTCGATCCATTTGGTCCCAATTATGATAAGATAAATGGGGAAGGGGTGGGTAAAGCAAGGAAAATAATAGAGGCTCTAAAGGACCGAACAAAGCTGGACCTGATGGTCGAATGCCATGGCAGATTTTCTGCAAATTCTGCAATCCGCGTGGCGGAGGGCATCGAGGATCTCGAACCATTTTTTGTCGAGGAACCAGTTCATCCGGATCAGTTCTCCGGACTCAAGAGGTTAAGGGAACGAACGGACGTAAGGATAGCTCTCGGTGAAAGAGTACTAAACAAGAATCTCTTTTTGCCCTATTTGACGGCAGATTTGGTCGATGTGATTCAGCCAGATGTAACGAACGTTGGAGGTATAATTCAGGGGAGAGAGTCTGCCTCACTCGCTGATTCATTTGGAGTGGAAGTGGCATATCATAATGCCTTTGGGCCCATCCAAACCGCGGCCACCCTACATCTGGACTACAACATTCCAAACTTCCTGATTCAGGAGAGTTTTGAAAAGTTTTGGCCTAAATGGAAGAAGAGTCTCGTGAAATCAGGTTACAAATTGGAGGGTGGTAATTTTACTTTGAGTGGAAAACCGGGTCTGGGTATAGAGATTGACGAAAAGGTCCTAAAAGAATACAAGACGGATAGAATTGAGCCCTTCAACCCAGATGAGCCACCGTGGGTAGTCAAAGGCACGTTCACGAAGGGATGAATTCTTTGAAGTTTTACGACCTTTCAGTTCCAATCGCGGATGGTATGCCATATTTCAAGGGGGATCCTGTTCCTGAGATAAGGCAGTTCAGGAGAATAGATGTTGACGGATACAACGTAAAAGAAATGAAAATTGGAACACACACAGGGACGCACCTGGATGCTCCTGCGCACTTCATTAAGAATGGGAAAACGATAGATCGACTCGAACTGGGAGACCTGCAAGGAAGCGCTACGTGTGTTCCATATGACCCAAAGAAGGGGTTGCGACTCCCAGAGGAGCACTACGATGTCATTTTTCTTTATACGGGATACAATAATGGATGGGGCAAGATCAAGATTTTCGAAAATTTCAGCTACATAGACAAGGAGGATGCAGAACTCCTCAAGAGCTACGGACCAAAGCTCGTTGGAATAGACTCCCCGTCCGCTGAAGTGCAGAATTCGAAGGGGTTCGAAACACACCACATCCTGCTGGGCAGCTCAATACCCATCGTCGAAAATCTAAACTCTTTGACACTATCCTATCTGGTAAACCGTAAATTTTCAGTCCAGGTCATTCCCATTCTTGTCCAGGATGGAGATGGGGCTCCAGCCAGGGTCATTGCAATGGAGGGATAGATTTGAAAGCGATCACTACTATTCCGCCGGGAGGCGGTGTCAAACTCTCTCAAGTAAGTCTAGAAAATACAAAGGGGGTCAGAGTCAAGACATACCGCACAGGCATATGCGGGACGGATAAGGAAATAGCACAGGGAAAATTGACCTTTGCGAGGCCAGAAATTGGGAGCTCTCTTGTCATGGGACACGAAGCTGTTGGAATCATAGCCGAATCTGTCGAAGATTCCACTTTCAAGGAGGGAGACATTGTGGTACCTATGGTCAGGCGACCAGGAGGGTGTAGAATGTGCAGATTAGGACGACAGGACTACTGTGAGGACGGTGACTTCGTTGAAGCCGGAATAAGAGGCAAGAATGGTTTCATGAGAGAGGAGTTCATCGATGATCCTAGATTCCTGGTGAAGGTAGATAACCCCTCGATCCGAGACCTGGCAGTCCTAACCGAGCCGTTAAAAAACGTAATGAAGATGGAAGAGACTTTCCAGTTCCTCAGAACTAGAATACCTTGGTACTGCGAAGATTCGACGCTTTCGTGTAAGAATATGTATGTTTTTGGAACCGGAACGGAGGGTCTGTTGATATCGATCGTCTTCAAGTCACTGGGTATGAATGTCGTTGCGGTCAACAGGCATCCTCTTAGTGAGAACGTAATGGATTTCCTTGATAGGAACAGGATAGATTATCTCGATACCTCATCAGAGAAACTCGACGCCAAGGTCAAAGACCTACCAATGGATGCAGCCATCGATGCAGTGGGAGCGATGGATGTTTTGAAAGAGATAACGGACAACGTAAGTAACAACGGGATTGCGATAATGTTCGGTACGAGTGGCCAGCTTCCTTCTCACAACTTTGACGTGTTGGAACGAATAGTTGATAGAAATATAGTAGTGGTCGGTAGCGTCGATGGTGCTAAGAACCACTATGCAGAGGCAATTGATTTCATAGAGACTCACGGAAAGGCAATGCAGATGGACAGGATCATCACAGGAAAATATCAACCGGAGGAGCTGAATATATTTACAGAGAAGGAAAAAGGGGAGATAAAAAAAGTAATAGCTTGGTCGTGATTCACTCTCCAGGAGCTAAAGCTTGAAGAGTGGTCTTCGAAACATCTACATCTACACTTTCTTTTACTCATTTCTCCTCCTAAATCCAATCTGGGTATTGTACCTCTTAAATTTGGGGTATAGCATTTTTTATGTGACCATACTAGACGTGGTATTCTATATCACAATCGTCTTGGCCAGCATTCCTATGGGTAGAATCACCGACTCCATAGGAAGAAGAAATGCACTCTTCATATCCTCAATTCTGACGGGCATCGGGATAATATTCTTCGGCCTGTTTCAGTCGTTTCTTGGCATTGCCATCAGCTATGCGGTCTGGGGAATAGGTGTGGCGATAAACAACAGTGCTCTAGAGAGTGTCAGTTTCGAATACTCCAAGTCCCACGATTTGAGATACCTCCAGCTCATCGGTATGGTCAATTTTATTTCTGCAGTATCAGTTGCGGTGGCGTCGCTTCTTGGGGGGTACATGGGGGAATACACGGGACTTCGGATCGTGGTATTTGCCACAGGAGTGATGGTCCTGCTTTCCTCTTTCTATACACTCAAACTGAGAGAGAGAAAGAGGGAAAATGCCCATGGTACCTTGGTTCTAAAACTCGGAAATTATGTAAGAGATAGGAGGATCATGAGCATAATTCTGCTTCGAGTTGCACTCTTACTGAACTTCAACATGATGATCATATTCAAACAGCCCTACTACAAAGAAATGGGGATAGGGACCGGGTTGATAGGAGTGATTTTCTTCGCAGATGTTCTCCTGAGGGGACTGGCGTCGCTCAGCACACAAAGGCTCGCATTCATCGCAAAGAACAGGTTTTTTGCTATGCTTCTTTTCACTTCCCTTACCTTCTTCACGATATACATCCCGGGTTTAGTTGAGAATCTCGCATCGTTGGCTTTCCTGATACTCAATTCGATAATATTTGGTTTCTATTCGAACATCCTGAGCGAGGAGGTAAACGTCATGGTTCCCTCAGAAGTGAGGGCTACGGTGCTATCCGTAATTTTCCTCGTCAGCGCACTCTTTACTGCCCTTGCAGAGCCTTTTCTGGGTTATTCGGCTTCAGTTATAGGCTTGGAAAAGACTCTCCTGATCTTCAGTGCAATATTTCTGATAATCTCAACGGCAGCAATATTTATTCATATACTTGGCAGGGAGAACAGTAACTTCAAGCTGGTCTCGACCAATGATAGATAGGTTCGAACCTAGGCCAGTGAATGAGAAATTTCCCGGAGTTCGTTCAAGATAGAGGAGCTAAGTGGATAGGAGAATTTCCAACTCAGCGCACCATCCACGAAATGTGCGATTTCCCTTCTTGCATCCCCGAATATTCTCTCCGCATTCGCTTGATGGTCCATTTGAAAGTGAACCATCGATACGCAGAGCAAGACGATTCCGTGAAAGAATTTACTCCTGTCGTCCTTGTAGTGTTTCCAGTAATCTTCGAATATCTCATGCCCGATCCAGTACTTCTCTTCGCTCATAGAGTGGAATCCTTCATTGATGCCCTTCATTATTTCCTCTGTGCTATTCAGCGGGAGGGGTTCTCCCCGATTGAATATGCACAACTCACCAATGTCGCAGACTTCGGAGATGTACTCTAAACCAGAATCCAAGTCCGTAAATCTAAGGTCCACCTCCAGAGTGCTGACTCCACATCTAAAGATCTTGAACCGGTTTGGCTTAAACCTGTCTTTATCAAGGTTGTTGGTGAATAGAAGAATTCTGACTCTCCAGTCGAGCACTACAGATAGATAAGGGCACTCGGCTTAATACTATCATGTCTGAGGGAATGCAAAAAGGTCTCTCAGCTTCCGGAGCTAATAGTTTGGAACAAAGTAGAATAGTGGGATTTCCAATTACGGTATCACAGATGAAGAAATCGATCTCCGGAGATGATAGGGTGAGGATAACATCTCTCCCGCCAAATAGGTGGGAGGAGTTCAG
>JAJYMI010000080.1 GCA_021787125.1 Thermoplasmata archaeon
TAATTCGTCCTCACGAAGCTGGATTCCGTAGTAATCGCGATTCAACAAATCGCGGTGAATATGCCCCTGCTCTTTGCACACACCGCCTGTCAAGCCATCCGAGTTGGTTCTGGATGAGGGAACATTTCTTGATGTTTTCGAATCCAAGATTGATGAGGAGGGCTAAGTCATAACAAGGTATCCGTAGGGGAACCTGCGGATGGATCACCTCCTAAGCTTGGAAGGATTCTCTTCCCATCGTAATTCTTTTTTTAAAGCTAGTTTCCCATTTGTACACTCCATTTTCGTCTCAGAAACAATTACTCTTCTCTTATCCGAAAAGTTACTACTTGTGGAGTTAAAGAATCGGGCAGAAATTAATGCTACAACATTTCCACTTCAAAAACTATGATCTCTTGTAGCAATGAAGAACCCTACTTAACGGTTACAATTTCTCTCTCATTTCGTTTATTGTCTAAGGAAGTCCATTTGTTAAAATACATAAACTTAAAGTTATAGTATTAATGCGGTATTAATATGGTGAAAGCCATCGTGGATATTGATAGTGAAGCTGACGCAGTGATCAAGCTTCTCAAAGTTCAGTATTCCTTGAAGGACAAGTCGCAAGCTATAAATGAAATGGCGAAACAATACAAATCATTAATTCTTGAGTCTAGAATTCGTCCGGAATACCTGCTAAAACTTGAAAAGATAAAACAGCAACACATAATCAGAATAGGCAGCTATGTCGACTTTAAGAAGAGATACAACCTGAAGTGAATGTATTCCCTTGAGACTAGACAATACGTAGACAGAATCTTCAGGAAACTTAGCAAGACTGACCCCTCACAGATGAAAGTAGTTGCGAAAAAGATTGAAAAAATTCTAGAAGAACCTCATCACTACAAGACTATGCATTATCCATTGGCAGGAATGAGGCGAGTTAATTTTGGCAGCTTTGTACTGATCTTCTCTATTGATGAGCAGAGAAGAACGGTTGTCCTTGAAGACTATGAACATCATGACAGTGTGTATAGGGTTTAGGTAGAAAATACAAACACCAATTCTCGTCTAGCATTAGGTAGAGATCGTTCCGTCAAACCGAGGGAGGAGATTATGGACAAAATATTGAAACAATAAATGATTTAACTCCTCAAGTCAGTCTTCAAAACTGTTCAGCCTTCCCACGGGTACGGAAAACAAGACAAAGCTAAGGTTTGTGAGAGTCATTTACGCCGAGGAGTTGGAACTTAGCAAGGTAGAATAAGTTTCATAGGTGAGGTATATCGGTGAATACACCTCACAAAAAGCTCATCAAGGGAGTGATAACAGTAATGAAAGTAGACGCTCCATTTGTGATGAAATCTCTTTACGTATCTGAAGCGGAATGCTGGGCTGCAACTTTAGTGGTCAAGACAAAAGTAACTGCACAGCCCATCACCAAATGATAGTCCTAAGGAGACCAACGGGGAAAATCGTAAATATACTATCTTATTGAAATGCTGATGGAAAGCAGAAAACGAAGAATGGCAAAGATAACGGCAATATTCGTGGCTCTTGAAACGATATTCCTATACTATGTCATAGGTCTCTTCTATCTTAGCAGAATACCAGGTACCCCCTTCCAATACTTTCCAGGTCTCAGTTACATCATCAAGACTTTCTTCCCTATCTACTGGGAATTTAACTATAATTATGGACCCGGACGTATAATCACATCTCAACAGAGATCGACAGCACTTGTCCAGTTTCACAATGGAGAACTTTTCATTCTAGGTTTCTGGTACGGCCTAATTATTGCAGCTATACTTACCGCAGTTGTGTATTTCATTAAATTCAGAAATTCTTATAAAATGGCTCCAAGAGCACGCTTGCAGGGCATTTGAATGAACTTTTTGCAAGACCTAAAAGGACACAACATTCAGCATTACAAAGATCAAAATGGGAAAGTACAAAACTCTCACTCTGGTCCATATCTGAAGGTGAGGCGTTACTTAAAAATCAGTGCCATAGTAATGTCACAGAGGGGAGCCAGTACAAGTCTTTTTATTTCTTTTCCCATTTGTTATTCACGTCCAGATGTGAAATCCCTCTACCAAAGAAACGGTCACGTCATCCGATGAACAGACCAGTAGTGGCGATTGCGGTTGCTATAGTGATTGTAGTATCGGTAATTGGCCTAAATTTTTTCGTACCGATAGGTCGTTTCGCACCCGTAGACAATGTCAGTGGTGTCTTGGCCACTGTTACGGGAGCATTGCCGGATCCGTCTGTCTATAGCTATTTCCCCACTGGATATGTTACCCCAAGTCTTTGGGGACTTAGATCCGCAGACGGAACAACTGAGATGACAGTCTACCAGGACGGTTCTGTAGATTTCATATCAAATCTCAAGAACGTGGATGTGGGCGGTTCTATAGTTGGCTATCCGCACGTTGGTTTCAACGCAACGCAATATTTTCCGATAAAGATATCTGAGCTGACTACACTTACAGCTTACGCATCGTTTGACTTTTACCGGATATCTCCTGCCCTGTTATCGGTTGATTTCTCATATGACTTCAATATTCAAAGCAGCCCCAGTCTGCACAAAGGCGTCCTGTATGAAGTCATGATCTGGGAGTTCTGGAATGCAGCTTACCCAGTAGCCAGATTAGTCGGTGTAGTACACATTCCAGCTTCGATCAACGGGGTTGAAAAGGAAGTTACTTGGCTAGTGTTTGAAGCCAAATACAACGACCAATCTTATCCAACTGTAATCTTCGCTCCGTTGAACTTCAATGCCAGATCTATGAGTTGGGAGATAAGCATCCCTGAGTTTGTGAACAGCCTTCAAAAAGTGTTGAAACAAAATCTATCGAACGACTACATTCCGGAGTTGGACGTTGGTAGTGAGTTTGGAACAGCACTGTTTCCGAACGAAATTTGCGACTGGACACTGAGTTATTGGTATGAGATAGGTAATTCAAGGTACAACCTCCTCGGTCAGGTGAGCAAATGAATCACTTCACGGAGGCATCCTAGGAATCTTCTATGTGCTGCTAGAGAGGATCTAGGTAGTCTAGGGGAAGAGTTAGAAATTCGGGTCTCTGCACGAGGTTGACGAGATCGAAGGGCACAAGGTCTTTTATCCGCTCTTATCATATAGAAATCACGATAAACCTTCAAAACATTCCACCAAACAAGCCACCAAATTATCGGAAGAGCAGAAGAGGGGTCTATCTGGTCATCGTCATTGTGGTGGTCATAGTGATCGCTGGATTCGCAATGACTTACCATCCCAAATCGAACTCTCCTGCGGAGACCAAAGTATTGTGGGCGGAAGGTACTTTTCAAATCGTACCCGGCGTGGGATCTGGATCCTCGGGTCCAATCTCGGCACACTCGAGTGTGGGACGCATTTTCGACATATACGGCAACATGTCTGATATACGTGTTTACGGTTCTTTTACTTCTAATCAGAGCGTATCTCTTGCAATAGGCTACCTAGGTCACAACGTCACGGCACTCGATCTTCCAACAATTGAAAAGGTGGAGTTCTCAAGTGGGAATACTACCAACAAAAGCTTCTCCATAACCTTGCCAGTCGACTCCAGCTCTACACTCAGCGATTCTTACACCATATTGTTCAGTTCAGACAACCCCACTCTCACGGAAGTGAATGTCACGTCTTCGATAGTCTTAGGTTACAATTATTCATGATGTACGCCAACCAACCCTTCGGTTAATGCTCCGAATCATTAGACAATGAGAAGTGAGAAAAGCATTTTAACGAAAGGACGATTAACAAAATGGTGCACTATGCTAAAGGTTGGAATTAATGCCTATGGAACTATTGGAAAACGAGTGGCGGATGCAATCACCAAGCAGAACGACATTCAGGTCGCTGGAGTTATCAAGGCACACCCAAACTACATGTCCTATGTGGCGAGCAAGAGATTCAAACTCTTTGTTCCTGATAACAGTGCATTGAAGGCTTTTGAAAATTCAGGAATCAAGGTAGAGGGGACCTTAGATAATCTAATGGACGATTCTGAGCTGATAGTCGATTCAACTCCGGAGGGATTGGGCGAAGAGTACAAGAAGGTCTACGAGAGCAGGAAGAAGAAGGCAATCTTCCAGGGAGGAGAGGAACACGAGTTGACAAATCTCTCTTTCAATGCGTACGCAAATTACAAAGAGGCTTGGGGCAAGGACTTCGTCAGGGTCGTTTCGTGCAACACGACGGGCCTGATCAGAACGCTCAACCCTCTGACAGAATTTGGAAAGATCAGGGTCAGGGCAAACCTGGTCAGGAGGGCAACCGATCCAGACGATTACAACAAGGGACCTATAAACTCGATAGTGCCAGAGCTGAAGATTCCGTCCCACCACGGTCCGGATGTCGCATCCGTCATTAAGGGACTGGACATACAGACCATGGCTGTAAAGGTGCCCACGACTCTCATGCACCTGCATTTCGTCAACGTCACCTTCCCCAACGAAGTGAAGACAGAGGACATAATCTCCAAGTGGAAGGAATACCGGAGAATAGCGTTCGTATCGGGCAAGGACGGCGTGAAGAGTACCTCTCAGCTCATGGACATAGGTAGAGAGACCGGAAGGGAAAGGTCAGATCTCTTCGAAATTATGCTCTGGAAGGATTCTATCAGCGTGAAGGGAAATGAGCTATTCTACTATCAGGCAGTTCATCAGGAGAGCGACGTCGTTCCAGAGAACATAGATGCAATAAGGTCAATGTTCCAGCTAAAGGAAAAGAATGAATCGATAGACAAAACTGATAAGACACTAAGGATTGGGGAACTAATATATGGCAGATAAAGCGAAGAAAGTTAAGGAAATTGAGGATCTGACTGGAGTGGGTGAGTCTATTGCCGAAAAGCTCAGAGAATCAGGGTACAACGACATCATGAGCCTTGCGGTGGCTTCTCCTAGGGACGTGGCGGATGCGACGGACATCGGGGAGAATATCGCTGCAAAGATCATCATGTCTGCGAGAAAGGCAGCCGATATAGGCAACTTCGAATCGGGAGACGTCCTTCTCGAGAGGAGAAAGGAGATCAAGAAACTCACCAGTGGTTCCAAGTCTCTGGACGATCTTCTGGGCGGTGGACTGGAAACTGCAGCTATCACCGAATTCTTCGGAGAATACGCATCTGGAAAAACCCAGATAATGCATCAGCTCGCAGTTAATGCAACTCTCCCCCTTGAGAAGAATGGACTGGCCGGAGAGGTGCTGTTCATAGACACAGAAAACACGTTCAGACCGGAAAGAATAGTCCAGATGGCCAAACACATTGAACTTGACCCGGTTGAAGTTCTCAAGAAGATTCACGTTGCGAGGGCTTATAATTCCAGTCACCAGATACTGCTCGTTGAAAAGGCAAATGAGCTTACCGGGAAGTATCCCGTGAGATTACTCATCGTGGACTCCCTAACAGCTCACTTCAGGGCAGAATATACGGGAAGGGGAACTCTTGCGGAGAGACAGCAACTTCTGAACAAGCACCTTCACGATCTGTTGAGATTTGGCGACATTTACAATTCAGCGGTCGCGGTGACAAATCAGGTCGCAGCGAGACCCGATGTCTTCTTCGGTGATCCAACGCAGTCGGTGGGAGGAAACATTGTCGGTCACGCCAGTACCTACAGAGTCTACCTGAGAAAATCCAAGGGCGGAAAGAGAATTGCGAGATTGATAGATTCACCACACCTTCCGGAAGGAGAGGCAGTGATTATGGTGTCGGAGAATGGCATCTCTGACAGCATCTAATCTACAATATTCACGAACGCAACCGAACCAAGTTCTTCTCTCTTCCCATCCTTATACCTGATCAGTCGTTGCGGAGGAGAAGATCCCAAAGGAAAGACTATCCTCCCTCCAGGTTTAATCATTCCACCCAAGAAAGAAGGCTCATCCTTGAAGCTTGCAGTGGAGATTATTATGTCAAACTTCTCCTTCAGGCAGGCCCTGTTGATGTTTCCAGTGATCAGATCCACGTTCTTTCTTCCGTACTTGGAAATATTCCCTGCTGCCCACCTTGACAGTCCGGATATGAATTCAAGGGACACTACCCTTCTTACGAGAAGGGACAGAATTGTGGAAAAATATCCGCTGCCTGTCCCAATTTCAAGTGCTATTTCGTTATCCTTAGGGTCGCCATAGTTTATGAAGATAGCATCCATATGAGGGGCGGACTGAGTCTGATCGAAAGGTATGGGGATCGGCTCATCGTCGTCCGAATACTTCCTGAATTTTTCAGGTACGAAGTCTGACCTGTCCACCTCATTGAACGCGTCGGCGTGCGAGGATTTCCTAAGAAAACCCTCATCACGAAGTACACTCCCCCATTTCTTCAAAATTTCACCGAGAACGATGAAAGGTCGTACGTATCTACCACGGTACCTATTCCGGGCTTGGGATTAAAATTCATCATCCTCTGATAGTTCGTTTGTTCCTGGAATGTCGAAGCGTTAATGGCCAGAATTCCTTTGTGAGTCGTAATTGAATGGCTGTGTACGTGTCCTGTAATGAGCACGTCTGGCACTGGATCAATCAAGTAGTAGTCAGATTTTAGAGGTATAAATGACAGGTTCTTTCCATACTCGGGGGCGAGGTGCCCTCGCCTCAGCATCTCGATCATGATCTTGTCGGTGTCGTTCATCGTTGTGCCGGGAATCGCTTCCAGGAAGTCAAATATGGACGTTCCGTGATATAGCAGGAATATCCTCTCACCTATCTCAACCCATACTGGATTGGACAGAGACATCACGTTTGAAGGAAACAAGGCATTTATTTCCTTGGGTAGAGGATTTTGAGGCTCCGTTGGATAGACTATATCGTGGTTTCCAGGTATGACTATGACCCTGACATTGTTGTTGAATTTGGATGTGAGGGTTGCCAGCTTCTTGTACTGGAGATTGATGTCGTTTATAGCCAGGTCACTCTCCTGATCTGGATACACTCCAATTCCGTCGACCAGGTCACCGTTCATTATCACGAATGATATGCCCTGTGTGTTGACATAGTCAATCATGTTAAGGAAACTGTCTTCTATAAAGTTCTTCGATCCAACGTGGATGTCGGATATCACCATGACCTTCACACTACTCCCACTCAGACTGGGCTCTCTTGAAGCTTCTGGACGGTAAACGCTCTCTGCAAAAATGGCAGTCCCGTCTTTGCTGAACTGACCAGAGACTCCTATAACTTCATCCCTGATTATTACGTCCTTGTATGTCTTTGGGAGTATGACTTTAATGGAATTCATCTCGTCTTCCATCTCAAGAATACCGTAGCCCTTCTTTGACTCGCTGTAATCGGAAACGATTCCAGAAGCGAAAACCTGTCCATTATCTCTCTTCAATTTGGAAACCGGAGTGAAGAAATGATTCTTGCTCCTCTCATTCAACTTGGAGTGAAGGAAATTGTATCTGCTCTTGAACAGATCAACGAAACTTTCGCTTATTCCAGGATAACCATCCAGATGGAACTCCTTGATTATTGAAAATTCGTTGACGGTGGGTAGGTTAGAAACAGCGAAGATCGGGGAAGTGAAATCGATCTTCTTTTCATTCTTCTTGATGTAATTAATCCCTCCTCTTCTCTCAATTTCTTCAATGGCTTTCTCCTCTATGAGACACCCCCTGTCCAGAAAAAACTTCTCGATGTCTTCATTCATTAGAGAGAAAATAACTTGTCAGTAAAAACATTTTCTAAAACTCAAATCGAGAAGACCATCGTTTGCATAGGGGGCGGTATGTCTTGTCGTGTTGTTCATTCACAAGTAAAAACTCTTATAACAATAACTCTTGATAAAGGGTGGATCAAAATTCACTCTTTAATAAAGATACGAGAGTCTTAGCATTTGATGATTCTCCTTTCTCGAGGGATGACGAGTTCACCAGTATAGTTGGAGTGATAATGAGGAAAGACCTGTACATAGAATCTGTGGTGAAGAAGGCCATCCACGTCGATGGATTAGATGCGACCGAGAGAATACTGGAGATCATAAGAGAGAAGGGTTCTGGCGTCAAGGTCATAATGACACAGGGGATCACACTGGGGGGATTCAACATTCTCGACGTCAAGAAACTTTACGAAGAGACGGGAATTCCGGTCATAAATGTGGTGGACCACGAACCAAACATGAGGGCCATAAAGGAAGCGCTCAGAAAGTACTTCAAAGACTGGAGGGCTAGGTATTCCATACTGACTGAGGATTTTTACAAGTCCGATTCTCTGTACATCCAGTCAACGGGAATAGATACCAAGATCGCCCACAAATTTCTAAAGCAACTTACAGTGACCGGGAACATTCCTGAGCCACTCCGGATTGCAGATCTGATAGCGGGTATTATCTAGATCAGACCGAGTCCAGTTTTGCCAGTCTTATGTCCTTTCTCCTTCTCTCCAGGTACTTGTAGACGGTGCTGTGCTGGTTCCCCCTCAGTATCATCAGCACGCTCTCCCTTGAAATCTGATTCTGCACGTAATCTCCGATAAGGGATGCGGTGTTACCGTAAATGGAGACGTAGGACTCAGATAGCTCTTCTATTAGACGCCTGGTCTTGCCGCCGGTACCGATCAATCTTGCCTTCACGGTCTTTGCGCGTTTCGAGTTCTTGCCCGTAAAGTCCTTCAGGTCGATGACTTCCAGATAGGTCCCCGGATCGAACAATCTGAACGCTCTTTGTGGAGAAAAACCACGTCCGATAGCCCTTATCACATCTCTCGTCCTGAGAGTCATCTCTAGATCTGTTGACTTGCTGTCGTCAATTGTGACGTCTCCGGTAGACGAATCTATGGTGAGAGACACGAGAGATCTCTTTTCAATCTCAGTCCTCGTCTCACCGCTTTTGCCTACCAAAACTCCAATTCTCTCCTGAGGAATTCTAACGGAATACGTTTGAATCACCCACTACATATTTAAGGACCTTGTTCTCATCCAGTTTATACTCAAATTTGTTAAAAAATCTTGTCATTATCCCGACATCCCTCTCCAATAGCACTCTTGCCATAGTGTCGTCAGTTTGAATGGCCTGTGCGATGTCTATCATGTAGGGTCTCCTCCTGTGGATGAGGAAATTGTATTCGCTCAAATCACCGTGGACAAGTTTCGCTTTAGTATACAGCGTCCTTATGGACTTTAGCGTTTGCTCTACCAATTCTAAGGTGATCTCGCAGTCTTTCATCATCGGTGCGGGTATTCTCTTGGTTCCGATATACTGCATCACTAGAATATTGCCGACCACTTTTATCGGTTTCGGTGCGATGACTCCCGCGTTGGTGGCTTCGCCCAGGTTCCTGAACTCTCTGCGGGCCCACTGGGCGATGAACTTTCTCTTGTTCCTCGTGTTGTCGATCCCCCAACGCTGACCAGCGTATCTCTCGATGTTCTTAAAGGTCGAAGCGACAGTCTTGTAGATCTTGACCGCAAAGAATCTGTTGTTCTTCGATGCCGCAAAAACCAGGCTTTCTTTCCCAGAAGCGACCGGGAATTCAAACCGTCCGATCGTATTGTCTGTAAAGAGCTTATAGATGTTGAGAATGGTGAATTTGTCGAATACATATCCGAAGACTTTCTGCGTTTCCTTCAGTCGTTCTTCGATCTTTTGTTTGCCTTCCGAATCACTTGAAAACATCCAAGATCTCCGGCAGAATCTGGTTTCTGGAAAGGTATGTTGCCTGGGTCTTTGTGTACCTGAAATTTACGTCAGCTCGCTCGTCCTGAAAGCTCCACGGTTTGACTATGACCAGGTCCCCTTCTCTCATCCACATTCTCTTTCTGATCTTTCCTGGTATCCTTCCAGTTCTGGTCTTGCCATCCGCGCACATCACAGTGAGTCTTGAGCTTCCTAGGAGTTTCTCGACTATCCCAAACATCTCTCCCTTGTTTGGGTTGGGAAGTATGACTCTCGAGATTTCCTCTGTGTAATCTTTATCTGTGTTGGGCACTTCTTACATAATCAGTCGAATTTATAAAAATCTTTTGAGTTAAATCGGGCGTTGATATCAGAAATTGACACGATAAAACGTTTTAATATCGAGAAAGGAGTAGCATTTTACTGAACGATGGGAGAGGAATCTTGACCATGGAGATTAGAGACGATTACACAATAGGGGATCTCAACGCTAGTTCTTGGCCCGCTTTTGAGGAATTCTTCAACAAGTACAACGGCGTCCAGAATTCTTGCTGGTGTGTTTACTATCACAAAGGAGTGCAACCTCTGAGAGTCCCTAAGAAGGACAAGGCCGAACACAACCGCAACCTCAAGAGGAGGCTCGTGGAAGGTGGAAAATCCAGATCTGTATTGGTATTCAAGTCTGGGAAAGTTGTGGCTTCGTGCCAGTACGGTACATTTGAGGAGCTTCCCAGGATAGAGAATGCTGCGAGATATGCAAGTGTAAAATTAAAGGAAGGGAACGAAAATAGGTGGAGAATAACCTGTTTTTTCGTGGATACACCGGAAAGACATAAGGGGCTTGCAAAGCTCGCTCTTGACGGCGCCCTGGATAGAATAGCCAGAAACGGAGGTGGACTGGTGGAAGCTTACCCCGTGACCAAGAGGAACACCGTAGAAGTGTGGTTTGGGTCAGTGGGTATGTTCGTGGAGAGGGGCTTCAAGATAGTGTCCGAATTTGGAAAGAGCAACGTCCTCGTCAGAAAAATGATAGAGTCGATTGAGCATCGATAGCAATGGCGCCTCTGGAAGTGAGCAATGGTGGGTAAGTTGAGAGATTATTCAAATGCTGTCGAATGGCTGCTAAAATCAAAAGATCCATCTATAAGATATCTCACTCTCAGAGAGGTACTTGAAAGATCAGAGAAGACTGAAGCGGTAAGGAGAGCGAAAAGCATGATACCTCAAGGTGAGAAGGTAAAGAACTTGCTTAAGGGTCAAAAGACAGACGGCGGGTTTGCAGTGCACCCTTATAGAAAATGGACCGGATCTCACTGGAGACTCGTCTCTCTCGTGAACCTCGGGATATCGCCCGACAATGAGTATGCAATCAAGGCAGCAAGACTGTCAGTA
>JAJYMI010000059.1 GCA_021787125.1 Thermoplasmata archaeon
CTCCTACTTCCATTGCTGGGATATCGACACCGAATATCTATCCCTTATCATCTGCTCATGATTATATGTCAAGAGAGAATCAACGGTAAGCATGAGGATACTTATAGGTGAGGTGAAGGATCATCTGGATGCTCAAGTCGAAATCTCAGGTTGGGCTCAGAATATAAGAATAATGAGCTCAGTTCTGTTCATAGAGATGAGGGACGTTTCTGGAACGGTACAGGGAGTTCTGCTGAAAAAGGGTAATGAGGATCTCTTCAACGAGCTCAAGACGATTCCTCGCGAAACGATAATGTCGATTACGGGTCAGGCAGTAAAGAGCCAAGCGAAGATAGGATATGAGATCCAGGTCAGTCAGCTGAAGACACTCAACAAGTCAGAAACGCCACTCCCACTGGGGGTTATCGACAGGATTGAATCTGACATCGAGACCAGACTTGAAAATAGATTTATGGATTTGAGGAGACCAGAGATTCTATCGATATTCAAGATCCAGAGTACAATCTCGAATTCGATAAGGAATTATTTCGTGCAAAAGGGATTCATTGAGATTCACTCCCCAAAGATAGTTGCAGCAGCAACAGAGGGAGGGACGGAGTTATTTCCTGTAAAGTATTTTGAGAGGAATGCATACCTGAGTCAGAGCCCTCAACTCTACAAAGAAATAATGATGTCTGCTGGATTTGACAAGGTGTTCGAAGTTGCGCCTGCATTCAGAGCGGAGGAGCACAATACTCCGAGACACATCAATGAATTCACTTCGATTGATATGGAAATGAGTTTTGTCAACGATGAAGACGTGATGGATGTTCTGGAAAGTATCGTGAAAACTGCCTATCAATCGGTTTCTGAAACTAATGGAAAGGAACTGGAGATATTGGGAGTGAACAAACCTAACCTGAATTACAAGTTCAGGAGGATCACATATAGTGAATATGTCAAGATGGCAAATGAGAAAGGGATTGAGCTTAAAGACGGCGAAGATCTATCCACTCCAGTACTAAAAACGGTTGGGGGGGCGATCAACGAGTTCTATTTCATTACGAGGTGGCCCAGAGAACTCAAACCCTTCTACGTTCAGCCTTACGATGAGAAATATTCCAGAGGGTTCGATCTGCAATTCGGGGAACTCGAGATAACCAGTGGTGCACAAAGAGTCCACTCTCCCGAAGTGCTAATTAACAATCTAAAGTCCAAGGGCCTTAACCCTGACTCTTTCAGCTTCTATGTCAACGCATTCAGATACGGTATGCCTCCTCACGCTGGCTGGGCAATAGGACTTGAAAGACTGACAATGGTCCTCCTCAACATCTCCAACATAAGAGAGACCACTCTATTCCCAAGGGACAGAACCAGGGTAACTCCATGATTTTCCAGTTGAAACAGAGGGGGGAGGGCATCTGATAGAGAACTACCTGAATGCCGAATTTACCAAGGTCAGCGAGAGGGTTTCAAGAAAGCTACAGTTCGCTGAAGTGGCAAAGAAATACGGGAACAAACCCGTGTTGCTCGAGAACCTGGAAGGAAAGAGGGGCGTCTTGAATCTCTGGGCCGACAGAGAGAGAATATACCGGGAACTGAAGATGTCAAGAGAGGAATTCCTTGCAAACTATGAGACTTCCCTCTCCGAGAATCTATCGCTGAAGGAAGGAGAAAAGCTCTTCAATTTCAGGGCGGACATCGGAGACGTGCCGGTCTGCTGGCACTATCCCGGAGACGCTGGATACTACATAACATCAGGTATTTTTGTCGCAGAAAGAAACGGTAAGAGAAACCTCTCAATCCACAGGGTGTTTGTGGAAAGCGAGGAGAGCGGATACGTGAGGCTCGTTCCGAGAGATCTCCTCAACATGTACAACGACGCAATATCCCATGGAGACGAACTGAAGGTATCCATCGTCATAGGTTCTCCGCTGGAGTATCTTCTCGCAGCGGCAACCTCAGTAGCCTATGAGCGTGACGAATCTGTCATTGCAGCCTCTCTTCACAGGAAATCCCAGAGAAGAGACATGTTGTTTTCAAGATCAAAGTTCGGATTGACGGTGCCGTCGAATTCAGATTATGTGATCAATGCAGTGCTGACGGGAAAGACAAAGACAGAAGGACCTTTCAAGGACGTTACCGGAACTTACGACATCCAAGAAAATCAACCACAAATCATTTTTGATTCTGTGGAAATGGTCAGGAACCCAATATATCACGTTCTCGTACCCGCAACTGCTGAGCACTTCAACCTGATGGGACTTCCACGCGAACCGACGATCTTCAAGGAAATCAAAAACGAGGGGGTGGATGTGAAGGACGTTAGGTTGAGCGAGGGAGGAGCTAGTTGGCTTCACGGAATTGTAAAGATAAAAAAGACCACGAGTGACGATTTCAAGAAAACGGTCGAAGCATCCTTCCGGGGACACCGGAGTTTGAAGAGAGTAATAGTTGTGGACGAAGACATCGACATCTACGACGACAGGGATGTAGAATGGGCGCTGGCAACCAGGTTCCAGGCAGATAGAGGGATCTTGATAAGGAGAGAGAGGGGATCGTCACTGGATCCAAGCAGCTATGAAGGTTTCATGACTTCCAAGATGGGCATGGATGCCACGATGCCCATGGGCGGGGGAAGAAAGTTCGTAAGAGAGACTACCTAACTCTCTTGACCATCAAATCTGCCATTATCTTCAATTGGTCTCTCTGTGGAGCGGAATCTGTCAATTTGTCGATAGTCGAAATTGCCTGGTCGTAGTACTTTTCAGATAGAGATCTTGCTCTCTCAAGTGCTCCACAGTTTTCGACGATCTCTTTGACTCTCTGAAAATCGTCGTTAGAAATTGCTTTCTTGCCAAGTCGTTCTTTTATGAATCTGACCTCAGTCTTTTCTGCCATTTCATATGTGTATAGTACGAGGTGTGTTTTCTTGCCCTCTTCAAAGTCGCTCACTACAGACTTTCCAAGTTCTTTCTCGTTTCCAAACATTCCCAGAATGTCATCCTGAATCTGGAATGCTATTCCAAGAGGGATCCCATAATCATCGATTGTTTCCGGGCTTGAATATCCTCCCAGAATGGCGCCCATCTTCATCGGTCCATTAACAGTATACTGGGCGGTCTTGTACTTGTGTATGGCCGTAACGTCGTCGGGTGTAATGTCGTCGCCGAGTGACAGAGTTATGTCCATCAGTTGGCCTACTCCGGTCTGTTCAACGATTTCAGACATGAGCTTCATTGCTCGATTCAAGCGATCAGATGTAAAACCAATTTCAAGAAGTGCCTCGTGGGAATAGGCATCGGAAAGATCTGCGCACACTATCGAAACGCCCTCGTTCACTCTTTCATCGTATCCGAACATTCTGTGGAAAGTTGGTCCACCTCTCCTCACCTCGCTCTGATCAATTATGTCGTCATGGATAAGAAGATATGACTGCATAAGCTCCAGTGAAACGGATGCATCTACTATCTTGCCATCTATATCCGAACCAAGCCAATACCCGAGAATCATGAACAGGGGTCTTATCCTCTTTCCTCCCCTCATGGTAAATTCTCTTAATTTCGACACGGCCTCCTTTTCAATACCGGTTTTACCTCTCATTTTTGCCGTGAAGAATTTCTCTAGCGCTAGATCGACTTGACCCTTGTACTGGGAGACAAAATCCATGTTTCAATATGATTTTGATTTATATGAAATTTCGTGGAAGAAGTTTATCCCGAAATCTTCAAAATAGTCATCAACTCCAACGGAAAATTTTAAATTTGGATCTAGGCAAGTCTCATAAATTTGCAATAATTTCTACCAGTATCGTCCATAGCTACCTACGGAGGTCGTGGTCATCAATATGTGCTACCCAATGGCTCAACCAAAATGGTGTCTTTTATTTTCTCTAGAATTCAATGGAGCCAGAAATAACTCTTAGATGCTCGTACATTCGTGAAACACTACAAATACTGCGACAGGAATATGTTCTGCACCCATTATCGATAACGATATCGTTTTATAGACGCTTCTGATACGGAAGCGAAAAAATAGCAGGAGCAGTACTACATGATCACTATTGATAATCTTACGAAGGTCTATTCTGCAAGAGAGGGGTTTGCAGTCGAATCACTTTCGTTGGAAATCAATGACGGAGAGATATTGGGATTCGTAGGACTGAACGGAGCCGGGAAATCCACAACAATTAGGATCTGCGCAGGCGTGACACTGCCTACATCCGGGGATGTGTTCATAGATGGCAAAAGCATCAGCAAAGAGAAAACTGTTGCTTCTAGACAGCTGGGATGGGTACCAGAGCTTCCAAATTTTGAGATGAATGCCAAGCCTATTCCACTCATGAAGTATTTTGCAGGATATTATGGCTTAACCAATAGTCAGGAGGAGGAACACATAAATGAGCTTCTTAAACAAGTAGGACTATGGCAGCACAGAGAAAAGAAGCTCAGGGCGTATTCCCAGGGAATGAAGAAGAGGTTCTCTCTAGCAGAATCTCTCATAGGTGATCCCAACAACCTGATGTTCGATGAGACTCTGAATGGCCTTGATCCAGAGGGTGTCCAATTCGTCAGGAACCTCATCATAGACCAAAAGAAAAGAGGCAAAGCGGTCCTGCTTTCATCCCACATACTAAGCGAGATAGAAGCAGTTTCGGACAGGATTGCAATCATCCACCACGGTAGGCTCATTAAGTTGTTAAATAGAAGAGAGTTGAATGAACTGGGTCACGAGAAGATATCTATAGAGATAGATAATTTTGACGACGCTGCATTCAACACACTATCCAAGTATGGAGACGTCAAGCAGACTAGCAATGGGATAATGCTTACTTCTCCAAGAATTGCAAAGAAAGACTACCCAGAAATTGTCGCCACGCTGGTCAATCTCGGGTACAAGGTGAGAAAATTCGAAGCATCCGGTGAATCGCTGGAAGAGTACTTCTTCAACACGATAGGCGAATCGAAATGATTCAAGAGAATCTATCCGCTTTCGTCCCATACAAAAACGGCGTGATGGCAACGGAGATAAAATAAAAGGGTGAAAAAATGGAAAGAGTTTACAAAAAACATGTTTGGTCAAGCAAAATTAGAATGGCCGCAGCAGTGATAGTATTACTTACAGTACTCCTAAGCGCAGCACTGCCGGCATATGTCAACGGACAAAACACTGCGCAGCAGACTCCCCAGTTATCATACCCATTTAGTGTGATAAACTCAACCCTATCAGAAGGAGCGAATGTGAATTCGTACCAGCTAGTGGTAGAGATGGACAACGCTCAGACCATCAGTTTAGCTAAATTCAATCTCAACATGACGAGTCCATTCTATGGCGCGGGAAACGTTTCCTCACTTCAGATAACAAAGACGAACGTACAGACTGGCAGCTACTTCAACCTGTCTTATTCAATTGACGTCACGGGCAATCCAGCCAAGGGAGATTACAGATTCCCTCTGTATATTCAGTACTATATCTCCTTCCCATACGGAAACACCTACCCAGAGCATCAGTCCTTTAATTTGACCGTACTGTTCCTCGGTACTTCCTCCCTAACGATCACAGACTCCACTTCATCAGTCATTTCAGGAGAAAATAACAATCTGACTCTTGTCGTTCACAATGCCGGCACAGGTAACATCACAGACCTGAAGATTTCAACTGCAGCACAATCATCGTTGACTTTCTTGAGCTCATTTCCGACAATCGCATCGTTAACGCCAAGGAGTTTCTTCAATTTCACAGAGCCTGCGTTCGTTTCAAGTGCAGCAACTGGTGTGGTCTCGATAAACTTTACGCTGAATTTCGTGAACCCATACGGTGTTCAATCTTCTTCGAGCAATGTGACAGTCCTTTCGGTTCAACCCCTCATGAATTCAATTGACATTTCTTCTTCGACAGATGTTTTGACTTCGGGTCAAACTAACAACGTTTCTTTCACTTTCATCAACGATGGCAACGGCGATCTTTCCAATGTGGAAACATCTCCTTCTTCTCAATCGCAACTGAGTTTTCTGAATCAGTTCCCTTCCATCAGCTATCTAATGGTGGGACACTCGTTCACCTGGGTCGAACCGATTTACGTTTCAACATCCGTTTCTGGGGCAATTACGATCAACTTTGCAGAGACTTATACGACTTCATCTGGGACTCAGTCTTCGGAGCAGAGAAGCTTGGGTCTATACTCCCAACAGTCGAGCAACTCGCTGAACGTATCACTCGAGGTACGAATGGTCTCACCCTACGTCATGCTGGGTCTGAACTCTTCAGCCGTTGTGGATATAACTAATATAGGAAATTCTACGATATACTCACCCGTCGTTACTATCTCCGCTCCATCCGGATTCACTGTCTCTGGAAACTCGACCTTCTATTACCCCAATGAGACACTGATTTCAGGTGACAGTTTTACTGTGCCCGTTCTCTTTAGCAGTTCTCCCAGTACAACTCAAGGGGCATACTCTGCATCGGTCTCGATAAATTATTATAACGACACTGGCAAAGTGATTACCCGGACATTCTATGCAGGATTTCTTGCATTGAACAAGGTATCTCTTGTCCTGCAAGGATACTCCGAAAATAGTTCTGGAGGTACCATAACAATAAGTGGTACTCTGTTAGACGAAGGGGCGGGGTCAGCCTACTACCTTACCCTCAATGCAACTTTTAGCCAACTCAATGTCGCTTCTTCCGGCACAACTTACCTCGGAGAGGTAGACTCTAACACTCCCACTCCTTTCAGCCTGACGTTCGCTCTCCCGACGGGAATCAAGAACGGGACCTCTGAGGTTTCAGTCCAGGTAAGCTACCAGAACTACTACGGAGTGCAGGTCAATTCCACCCTCCTTTCTCACTCGATGGTCTACAAGGCCGCTTCAAATCAGTCGAATCAGACCACCACACCGACGAAACACTACAGAACGTTGGGACCCGTTGAAATATTGCTCATCGTACTAATAGTAGTGGTGATACTTGTGGCGGGTCTGTTACTCGTGGTTAGGAAGAGAGGCTCCGCTAAGGCGAAGTCGAAACAGTAGGGATTGAGATCAGGATGATCGAGTCTCTCAGCTACGGCGCAAAGGGGCAGAACCGGTCACATCCGGGATACGGGAAATCGTATTTCAGGTTCAGGAGTGGAGATAGTTGAGGCCAGTAGTATACGAGATAAAACGATCCCTCACAAACAGATTCTCAATAGTGCTTATAATCGCCATCATAGGGCTCTCAGCGCTCATCTCATACGAGGGAGGAGTATCGTCCACCTCTCACCTAGCGAGGACCGGCACTACCAACTTGATTTCTGGCTACTATGTGAGTGGTAACAGCGTGAATCTCATAACCTACTTTTACGATCAGAACGGGAACCCGGTAAGTGATGTTTCTGCAAGAGTGACCATGAACGGTACCAGTTATCAAGGCACAGTAACGTCGCCCGGCACTCTGCAATTCAATTTCATTGCCCCACTCAAGGACAGGATAGACCACTCCACTTCCGTGTACATCACCCTGAACTACACCTATGCATCGTCTTTCCGTCTCAGAACTAGCACCAACACTTCCATGACACTCAATATTGTTAACGTCAAGTACTCCGGACTGGATGTGATCACAGGAATCACAGACCCCACCAATTCCTCCAACCTTGGATTTCTATTGTTCTATGTAGGGCCCTCGGGTAATCACACTGCGCCATCCGTGGAAGTGAATCTGGCAACGGTCGCTTCCGGTGTATTCAGTACCACCTATGTCTGGCAGCACGAGTACTCTTCCTTCTCTCACGTATCGGTATTTCCCTCTCTTGGCACAAATGCGATCAATAAAACGTATGGACTCTACATAAAGAGCGGTGTCTCCTCAACGGTTCTGTTTAAGGCTCCTATAGGTCCTCTATCCCTCTACAAGCCGTACACGACCAGCACCGTAGAATCCTCATTCTTTTCGATTGAAAGCGCTCTCCTCGTAATTTTCATACCGCTTCTGGCCGTGTTCATGGCCTACTTCACCTACGGAAAGGACAGAGTGCAGGGGGTTCTTGAGACCGTAATCAAGCGACCCATTACAAAGGGAGGGGCGATCCGTTCCAGATTCTTGGCCAATTCCGTTGTGGTAGCCTCATCCATTATAGCCGCAGTGGTCATCAGCGACCTGATTTCTTTCAGATATTTTCACATCTTCATGCCACTTTCTTTTGTCCTAGAAGTATCGTGGGCCTATTCGATTGTGGGTATTTCTTTCCTTGCCATTGCCTATCTATTTTCCCATCTGTTGAAATCCCCAGGGGCGCTTCTGGGTTCCCTGATCGGGGTGTTCATGATCTTTGGACTATTCTGGAGCGTAATCTTTGACGTCATCGTTTCGGTATTTTCGATACCTTCTGGAACCACATATTACATAACGCTACAGGTTCTGTTCGACTATGCGAATCCTGCCGGTTATGCCTCTCTGTTCCAGCTCTTCATAACTCATTCCTTGGGTGGAGGGCTCGGCAGCTTTGGGACTTCCCAGAGCATTAATCCGGGATCGTTCGGGGTTACCCCCATCCTGCTCCTCGTGTCAGCAGTCCTGTGGATTGGAATACCTTTCGCGCTCGCTCAGGAGCTCGCCGTGAAGAGAGACTAAGCCTCAACTTTTTTTTTGGAAAAGACACATCTGCACCGGCAAATGAAGGTATTTAAGTGACGAGGATATAAGGGGGAAGTCTATGAATAAAATCAAGGTCGTTAATGACGTAGGTGATTTAGTTACTATTTTCACGATTTCCAACGACAGGACGAAGAGCGAACTTTTGAAACTGCTGAACCAGAACTGGATGACTGAGGATGAAGTAAAGCAGAAGCTGGGAGCCAAGGCAGTGGAATTCCTGAAGTATATGGAAAAAATAAAGTTCGTAGAGTCGCAGTGGTCCAACACTCCAAACGGACCAAAGAAGGTCTTTCACAACTATTACACGAGCATCCAGATCAACATTCTCCTGCCGACAGAGGAGGCAGGTGACGTGATCTATGTCGCTTCCCTAGAAGACAGTGAGGTTGAGACCTACTGCAACAAGATAACCAAGATGATTGACGACGGTACCCAATACATAGCAGAGATACAGGAGAAGCTGAAACAGTCTCCAACCTATGTAAGGGCGATCATCAAGAGGAGCAAGCATCTCACAATCAAGGGAATGAAGGTGGAGAAAGTAGCTTGATCACGGTCCTGAGGATAGGACACAGACCGGAAAGGGATAAGAGAATAACAACTCACGTTGCTCTTGTGTCAAGGGCTTTCGGAGCAGACAAGATCATTGTTGACAGGATTGACGAGAAGCTAAGGAAAACGATCGACAACGTAACCAAGAAGTTTGGAGGAAATTTTGAGATAGAATTTGGAAACCCTATACAACAGATCAAGAGATTCAAGGGTGCCAAGGTCCACCTCACGATGTATGGAATACCGCTCGAAGAGAGGATAGATGAGATCAGAAAGTTCGACGACATCATGGTGATAGTGGGCTCCGAAAAAGTCCCGCGCCCAATATACGAGATGGCAGATTTCAATATCGCTGTGAAGAATCAACCTCACTCGGAGGTCTCAGCCCTTTCTATATTCCTCGAGAAACTAGGGAGGGAAAAGAAACTGAGAGGCGAACTGAAGATAATTCCCGAAGAGAGAGGCAAAAAGGTTCTAAGGATACCAGGCAGGGAAGAGTGCCTTGCTCTCCTGGATAAGTACGGGGCTGATGAGAGACTGAAGAGACACTCGATCATGGTCAGCAAGGTCGCACTGACAACCGGAAGGGGGTGCGATTGCGATGACCGGCTTCTCGTGGCCGGAGCACTTCTACACGATATAGGCAGAACGGTCACGCACAGCATCTTCCACGGTGTCGAAGGCTACAAGATTCTGAAGAGGGAAGGAATGGACGAAGCGATCGCCAGATTTTGCAGTACCCACGTCGGAGCAGGGCTGCTTAAGGAAACTGCAAAGAAACTGAAACTCCCCGACCAGGACTACATTCCTAGAACAATAGAGGAAAAGATAGTGTGCAATTCCGATACCCTGCTTAGGGGGGACAAAGTGGTCAAGCTAGACGAGATCGCTGAAGACTACAGGGAAAAGGGACTTTCTTCTGAGGTCCCCAGACTCATTCGGTTGTATTCTTACCTGGTAAGAAAGTGCCACCTCGACATAGAAGAACTCCTGGCACTCAACAACGAACAACTTTTTTAGTACGAGGAAATTTAGTATAGTGAAGATTGTTTCCACGAGCAATTCGGAGGGTCTCTCGTCAAAGATATCATCTATTCTTGGAGTTCCTCTGGCTAGAGTAAACAGAAGAAGGTTTGCGGACGGAGAACTCTATGTCCGCATCGAGGAACAGCTGGAGGAAGCCATCGTAGTTGGAAGCACCTACCCCGATTCAGGAATAATCGATATTCTACTGACCGCAGATGCCACTCTAAATGCTGGAGCAAAGAGGACCATTCTTCTGGTTCCATACTTTGGTTATGCCAGACAGGATGCAATGTTTCAGCAGTATGAAGCAGTGAGTGCCAAGGTCCTTTCTGATTTGTTCATACAGAAATTTGAAAAGATATTCGTCGTCAACATGCACTCTCCAGAAGGAATGGCGTACCTGGGAAAGAAGGGCGCAGAGATAAGGGCTGAACCAGTCCTGGGAAAACAGGTAAAGGAAGACGGAAACGATGTTGTAGTATCTCCGGACGACGGGTTCAGAGAGGAAGGGGAGAACATCTCAAAGGTCGCGGGCCTGAATTCGATATACCTGACGAAGAAGAGGGTCTCGGATTTCAAGGTCGAGATAACGATACCCCCTGGTACTAGCGTCGAGGGCAAGACTGTGGCGCTGACTGATGATATGATATCTACCGGAGGAACGATCCTTGAATCTTCGAAAGTACTCAAGCAGAATGGGGCGAAAGCAGTAAACGTGTACTGCATCCACGGTCTCTTTGTATCCGGAACGTCCAGATATGCTGGGTTTGTCGATAGCATCTCTACAACAGACACTGTAGACGGACC
>JAJYMI010000043.1 GCA_021787125.1 Thermoplasmata archaeon
AATTCCTGTACCATTGCATAAATACTTTTTACGAGGTAGGCATACAACTCAGATGGAAAGACCCTCGTGGGACGAATACTTTATGAAAATGGCCTTTATGGCGGCAACTAGATCGAATTGCGTCAGAAGAAAGGTGGGTGCCGTAATTGTCAAAGAAAAGCGAATCATGTCAACTGGATACAACGGTCCTCCACGGGGAGCGCTACACTGCGATGAAGTTGGATGTTTGCGAGATCAGTTAAAAGTGCCAGCGGGGCAAAGGAGAGAGCTGTGCATCGGGTTGCACGCAGAGCAAAATGCAATAATACAGGCCGCTTACAACGGCACAGCCATTAATGGGAGCATCATCTACGTAACCACCCATCCTTGTTCAGACTGTTCCAAGATGATAATCAACGCAGGAATAAAGGAGATAATATTCTCCGAAGGATATCCAGATGAGCTTTCGGAACTGATGCTCATAGAGAGCGACATAGAAACGAGACACTACGATGTGTCCCAAGAATTCAAGAATCTCCTGTTTGGATCAAGCGAGGAACTGATTCACAGATCGAAAGACTAGAACGTATCTAGCTTGTCCTTTATCGTTTG
Organism: Thermoplasmata archaeon; assembly: GCA_021787125.1. Taxonomy (GTDB): domain Archaea; phylum Thermoplasmatota; class Thermoplasmata; order Thermoplasmatales. The sequence goes on from JAJYMI010000043.1 coordinate 592, forward strand.
ATATTGATCCTCTATTCTCTTGTTCTGTTCGGCCGTCAATCTCCATCCGTTTGATTGAAGGTTGATGGTCGCCTGATCCCTGTTCTTGGCTCCTGGAATTGGAATGACATTGCCTCTGGATATGAGCCAGTTTAGAGCCAGCTGGACGACCGAATGCCCCGTTTCCATAGAAATATCTCTCAGGACTGAGAGGAATGATGCTATCATCCTCACGTTGGGTTCTGAAAATAGTTTGTTGTTCTTTCGAACGTCACTCGGTTCAAGGTTCGCAAGGTCGTACTTGAAGGTGAGCAATCCCTGTGCCAGGGGTGAATAGGCAATGACGCTTATCTTCTCCTTGTTCAGATACGGCAGCATCTCTTCCTCAATTTCCCTCTGGAGGATGTTGTATCTGACTTGATTTGAAACTATGTCCATGTTCGAGAGATAGGATCGCGCTTCTTCTATCTGGCAGATGCTGAAGTTTGAAAGACCTATGTACCGGATCTTCCCATCGTTCGCCATTCGCTCAAGCGTTTTGATCGTGTCCTTAAGGGAAGTATAGATGTCTGGCCAGTGAATCTGGTAGAGATCTATGTAGTTGGTGTTCAATCTCTTTAGGCTTCCGTCCAGTGCACGCTCCAGATATTCAGGTTTCAGATGACTTCCGGATGCCTTGGTCGCAATGATTATTTCATCTCTGATGTCCTTGATAACTTCACCAATGACAGATTCTGAATGGCCATCTCCATAGACCTCAGCCGTATCAATGAAGTTCAGTCCCATTTCTATGGATGTAAGAATTGCATTCTTTACGTCAGAATCCACTATTTTTCCCCATCCCTTAGCCCCAGCCTGCCAAGCTCCCAACCCAATTGCAGAAACTTTTAGATCGGATTTACCTAGGTTCGTATATTCCATAATCCTACATAATAGGGTTTATAATTAATTTTCGTTTATGGGTTAAAATTCAAATGAAGATCATAAAAAACTCTACGATCCTATCGCAAGAATATATTCCAGAAGACATCATCGGCAGGGAAGAACAGATCGCTCGACTCAGGGGGTTGATAAGAACGAACGAGGGCTCCTCATCCTTCGTAATCAGAGGTAACCCCGGTACAGGCAAGACGCTGATTGGGAAATATCTCTTGAGAGAGATGAAAGGGTACAATGGAATATACGTAAACTGTTACGTAAACCAGACCGACAGATCTATAATTTCATCCATTCTATCCGATCCAAATATCAGACTTCCGGAACTCGGAAACGCTAGATCCGAATCGCTGTCCAGCATCCTGTTCAAAGAATTGCCAGATAGCAAGAATCTGATAGTGCTAGACGAGGCCCAATCTCTGAAACGCAGTCACGGACAGATTGTTTACATGCTCTCCAGAAGTAAAGAACTGGGAGGTCCCGAGATCAAGCTGATGCTATTGTCGATGGAAGAGCCGGAAATGTATCTCGACAAGAGCACCCTGTCAGGTCTGGGGAAATATAACAGAATCTCATTGAAAGAGTATGATGCAGAAGACCTGCACGAGATTCTTGCGAGAAGAGCGAATAGTGGTCTGTACGAGGGAACATTTACCGACTCGGCTATCGCAAGGATTTCAGAACTTGTAGAGGAGAGCGGAAGTGCACGGATTGCCATTGAGTTGCTCAGGAACTCTGCCATTTATGCAGAATCGAGAAACGTCTTTCTCGACGAGGAAGCAGTCCTTCAGGCATACAGAGATTTCTCTCCACCGTTGGAGGACAGCTCACTGATAAATCTTGATGAAGACGAAATTCTATTGCTCAAGTCACTCTTGGAATCTACGCGTCTCGTCAGTGGGTTCAAGACATCCGATCTGAAGAAAATGAATACTGGAATGAATGACGCAAGGATGTACAAATTCTTGAAAACCATCGAACTGTCGGGATTAGTTAAGAAGAGCAAGATAGGGAAGGGTTACTCTGGTGGGGTGGAGAACGAATATATTCTCCGTATCTCTCCGAACATCCTCTTGAGTAAACTGAATATGATTGGGAAGTTCTCGGGACCCTCTGAAAAAGGGAGCATGGACTGAAGAGTTATACGTTCAAATATCAAAAAATTTAAATAGTGTCATATCAATGTCATTAATATGTCAGACAATTTTAAAGTACTTGGTGTAGGAGGCGCTGGTGTCAATGTCGTCAAGTCTCTTGGATATACAAATTCGGTCTACATAGATTCGTACCATTTTGACTCTCTGGAAGGAATTGTTGAGTTTCTGGGAAAGCAGGCCAGGGGAGAGAGCGTCGTCATAGTATCTTCGCCAGCAGGAGAATTTTCGTCATCAGTACTGAAGACTGTCTGCAATGTTTTGAACTCAAAGGAAGACACGATATTTCTGATCGGAATAATGCCTTTCCACAGCGAATCTCCCGAGAGGAAGAAGAGGGGAGATCAAATACTAAGAGATCTCAGAGGAGCAGTCGCATCAACTGCAATAGTCGAGAATGAAAACTTTGCTTCCTCCATGAGTGAATACCCCTGGATGCATGTAATGGGACGCGTGAACGAACACATCGGGAGCCTGGTCAGAGGGTTCGTCTCTCAGACAGATGTAGGTAATGCGCAACAGAAAGAGTTGGTCATGTCTACCCCCCACGGGCATTTATCACCTAACGCAAGCATATCCCTGAACTGAACACATCCATCAAGCAAACGAAAATTCAGAGCGAGCGTACGCTATCGATGAACAGTTTTAAGTCAGAGATGTGACTAGCGTCTTAAGGATGCAGTCAAAACAGAAGATTCCAGGCAATACACCCCTTATCAATGCTCGAGAATTAGGAAAACTCCTCGGCATCAGTGAATTGTACATTAAGTACGAGGGGACGAATCCGACCGGCACACAGAAAGACAGATCTGCAAGCTTGACCGTTCAACAGGCATTAGAACTGGGGTTCGGAACTGTAGTTGCGGGTAGCTGTGGCAATTACGGTACATCAATCGCATATTATGCTTCACTGTACCACGTAAAGTCGATCATATACATTCCGAAACAGTTTCATTCCCCTCGTCTCAAGGATATCGAGGAGAAGTATGGGGCTGAGCTCAGGCTTGTAGAAGGCAAGTACGAAGACTCCGTGGAAACCAGCAAGAGGGACGCAAGGGATAACAATTGGTACGATGCCAATGCGGGGGCTCATCCAGAACTTGGGCTAAAAGCATTTTCCGGTATTTCATCAGAAATATACGGGTCCATCGGGAAAATTCCAGACACCGTCTCGGTTCCTGTTGGAAACGGAACAACGCTCGCAGGCGTTTACCACGGTTTTGAGGAGATAAGGAAGGAACTGAATACGACCAGAATCCCGAGAATGATTGCAGCAAGCACGGATGGGGGGAATCCCATCATAGAGAGTTTCAGGAACGATGAAAAACAGATCAAGGACTTTCCAGAGGAGAGGATCAAGGAAACGGAAGTGAACGAGCCACTGGTGAACTTTCATTCATACGATGGTGAACTTGCCTTTGATGCCCTCGTTCGATCGAGGGGTTTTGCGGAGTACGTGACCGATGAAGAGCTGCACAGGTACAAGAATCTCGTAAGAGAGTATGCAGGGATTGATGCCATCCCAGCGGCCACCGCATCCGTTGCTGCTACGACAAAGATCGCGGGTAAGAACAAGCTGTCAGGAATCCACGTTGCTATCCTCACCGGATGACAGACCTAGAGATGCAAAGTTAAAAGATCACTCTACGCTAGTTCCTTTGTGGGCACACCCGATTGCACCCATAAGTATCCTGTATTCGTATGGCGACAGTACCGACCTGGACATGATCCGTCTAAACATTAGGGTCGTTTTTTCGATTCTATGCTTGGGATAATTGCCACTGACTAGACCCTCCCTGAATTTCTCAATAAGCCTATCTGTCTCCCTTCTGCTTATTGTTTCGACCTTCCTTGACTTGGTCGAGCCGAAGAGCTCGTAGAAGAGTATTGAGGCAGCACTTGAAACGTTTAAGATTGGGTAACCTTCATCTGCAGGAATGTGCACAAAGAAATCACACATCGAGAGTTCTTCATTTGTAAGTCCAATGTCCTCTCTTCCTAACACAATTCCCACCTTCCCCTTTATTCTTTCAGACAGCTTTACGAACTCCTTCGGATTCAGATAGTTCCTCAACACTTCTTTCGGAGACTCGCTCTTGACTCCAGATGTACCGACTATATATTCGAGTCCTCTGGAGGCTTCAGTCAACGAATCTACCCTTTTGCACCTGGCAAGAATCTCACTTCCTTTCATAGACCGGAAGGAGTCTTCGCTGGGAATCCGGTGTGTATTCACCACGACCAGATCACTAAGTCCGAAATTCTTCATGAGCCGAGCAATCGCACCCAAATTTCCGGGATTCTTGGGTTCAACAACGATTATTCTTATGGACTGCACAAACTTAAGTTCAGACATAAATAAACCTTTTTACTAATAATACTTTCAGTCGCTAATGGACGGGGAGACATTCCTGTTTTCACTTTCAAGGTTCGGCATTAAGCTGGGGTTGGGACCCAGCATTGCATTTGCCAGTTCACTTGGAAACCCGGAGAACAGTTTCAGAAGTATTCACGTCGCGGGATCTAACGGGAAGGGATCGACAGCCACCTACATCTACAGGGTTCTGAAGAGACACTCTGTTGCTGGATTATACACATCTCCGCACCTCAGAAGATTTTCGGAAAGAATCATAGCAAACGACAAAGAGGTACGGTCAGAATTCATAAATGATTTTGTTAACCAACACAAGTCCACTATCGAATTCAACGGAGAAATTACTCAACTGACATTCTTTGAATACACCACAAACATGGCGTTCGATTATTTTAGGAGAGAAGGAGTTCAATTTGCATCTGTCGAGGTTGGACTAGGCGGTAGGTTGGACTCAACGAATATAATCGATCCCGAAGCATCCGTCATCACGAGCTTAAGCCTCGAACACGCAGACAAGCTCGGAGGGAGTCTGGAATACATTGCGAGAGAGAAGGCGGGAGTCATCAAGAAGGGCAAACCTCTGGTGATAGGCAAAGTCCCGAAAGCCGCGAGTGACATTTTTGAGAGCGTTGCGAAGCAAAACGGTTCTGAGGTCAAGCGGGTGGAAGACTGCATTGTCCGGAACCTCAACTTTTCGATAGAAGGAACAGAGTTTAGACTGGATACAACCGCGAACAATTACGAAGTTAAGTTGAAGGCTCTGGGTGAGCATCAGGTGAATAACTCGATTTCTGCCATACTTGCCTGTGAATCCATAAGGGACGCACCGAGCACAAACGATATCCTGCAGGGTCTAGGAGAGGATCAGATTCCGGGACGATTTGAGGTCAGAAGGAAAGATCCTCTGATGATACTGGACGGAGCTCACAACTCGGAGGCTAGCAGAATCCTCAGTGCAAACATCAAGAGGTACGCAATAAAAGAGCCTCTGATAGTGCTGGGCGTACTGCGGGACAAGAACAGCTACAACATTCTCCAGAATCTATCGGAAGTTGCTGAAAGTGTTCTGATCACTGAACCTAACGAGCTTGAAAGAAAGAAGGACAGTGAGGATCTGAAAAGGGAAGCCCGACTATTCTTCAAGGACGTTGGAGTACAAAAACGACCTTCAAATGCCCTTGACGCGGCAATCGAATCTAGAAGAAACACCATAATTACGGGATCGATGTACCTGGTAGGAGAGATGGAAGTTCTGTTGGATGACAAGGAAAAATCAGAAAGGGTTCCAGTGGAAGCGAAGGGGGAAGGAAAGCCTACAGAACTCGTCGAATAGAAAACAGCTCACACGGTTCTCCAGTGGAAATGAAGGGGAGTGCATGAGGTGCTGAATATTTATTGGTTTTGGTAAAAGACTTGATAAGAAACGGTTTTAATATGGTTACTTTTCTCTTACTATAACATGGGCACATCATCAAAAAACTTGTTTGAAAAATTCAACCATCAGTCACTCATAGTCAAAGGTCAGAGACAGGCTCTTGAACCAGGATTTGTGCCCGAAAGACTACCGCACAGGGAAGAGGAGGCCGAGCAACTTGCGGAAATTCTTTCTCCATCTTTGAAGAATTTCAAACCATCAAATGTCATCATTTTTGGTAAACCAGGGGTGGGCAAGACCAGCGTTGTCAAGTTCGTAGAGAATGAAATGATCAAGGCGATACAGTCAAGTCTAGACACAAAGATAAAGATAATAGACGTAAACTGTGGGATTGTCGACAACCCTTATGGAGTCCTTCTGGCAGTAGGAGATGGTCTTCTGGATACATGGGAAGAGAAACTTCCCTTCACTGGATGGCCCCTGGACAAGCTGTACAATACCGTCGTTGAAAAGATCAACAACTTTGCGGGAATTGCAATCATAGTGCTTGACGAGATAGATAAACTTGTGAGGAAGAGTGGTGATTCTGTTCTCTATCAACTCTTGAGGATAAACGAAATTGCGAACCAGGGGAGAGTATGCATACTTGGAATAAGCAACGATCTGAGGTTCACAGAGTACTTAGATCCCAGAGTGAAGAGTCGGTTGATTGAGGAGACCATGGTATACAACCCCTACAACGCCACGCAGATATACGATATTCTCCGTGATAGATCCCTGTATGCGGGCATCGCCGATTCTATCGACGAGTCTGCAATGAAAACGTGTGCCGCACTTGCCGCTCAAGAACACGGAGACGCAAGAAGAGCAATAGACATGCTGAGGATAGCAGTTGAGCTGACTGAGAAGGGAAGCGAGGGTAGGATCCTGGACGATACCATCTACGAAGCGAAGAGAAAACTGGAAAGGGATGTTGTTGTAGAGACCGTTTCCACACTACCGCTCCACAGCAAGCTGGTTCTGTTTTCCATCGCCCTTATCGACGAGATAAAGAACGGTGGAAGCTCGACGATGGGCGAATTCTATGACCTGTACGAAAAGATCGCCGACAGGATGGGAGTCAGTAGCTTGACTCAACGCAGGGTAGCGGACATCATCGGAGAGCTATCCAACCTAGGTCTCACCGATTCCAAGGTCCAGAGTTTCGGAAGGTACGGTAGAACCACGACAGCCACTCTGAACTACGGGTCCTCGAAGATCAAGGAAATACTGATCGCTGACGAGATGCTGTCACAACTGAAAGATGTAAAACCGATGCAGAAGTCACTGCCAGTTTCGTAAATCTATATATCTTCGGTCTAATCGGGTAATGTGAAGGCTAAGGCTATTCTTATCATAGGCATGCCCGGTTCAGGCAAGGACGAGTTTGCACTAATTGCAAGGGAGATGGGTATCGAGGTAGTTAACATGGGCGACGTAGTCAGGGACTTCACTTCCAGTATTGGCGTAAGCATATCCATGAGTGGAGAGATAGCCTCCAAGGAGAGGAGGGATCACGGCATGGATATCTGGGCAAAGAGAACGATCGAGAGAATCAAGAGTAAATTTGTCGTAGTCGAGGGAGTCAGGAACATCGAGGAAATCTACAGATTCAGAAAGGACATGGAAATTGGCCTCGTGGTAGGGATTTCTTCTGGGAGGGACAACAGGTACAGCCGCCTCCTCAAGCGTGGTCGAGAGGATGATCCGAGGAACACGGAGGAGTTCACAGTCAGAGAGAAGAGGGAACTGTCCTGGGGTATTGGAGAAGTCATAGCGACGGCCGATCGCTACATATGCAACGATTCTACCATTGAGGTATTCAGGGAAAGGGTCAGGGAGTTTCTTAGGGAACACACAATTCAAGAAAGTTCTTGAAAATGCTCGTTCCAAATTGCGTGTGCTCCACTTCTGGATGGAATTGAAGAGCGTACCTGCGCTTGTTCCTATCCGCCATGGCCTGCACCTTGCACGTTTCTGAAGACGCAAGTAGTTGAAATCCAGGTGGCGCCTCTTTTATCTCGTCGTTGTGACTCTCCCACGCGAAGAATTTCTTTGGGAGGCCCTTCAGTAAGGAGTCTTCCTCCAGCATCAATATCTCCACCTTCCCAAACTCCGGATGAATGGCAGGACTGACTTTGGATCCATAGTGCATCCCCATGAACTGAGCACCAGCGCAGATTCCCAGTATTGGAACCTTCATCTCGTCCAGGAATTGAGATGTGTTACCGAGCCTGAAACTCTCGTAGGCTATGGACGGAGCACCTCCAGACAAGACGAGTCCATCGGCATCACTGATGTCGTTGACGCTGGACTCGTTGCTCTTGATCTCGCAGCTCACATCCAGGTCTCTCAATACTCTCCATTCCCTGTGGGTCCATTGTCCCCCGTTATCTATTACGTATACTTTCAAACCGTTTCACATCTCAGACTTTTCTGTTCATCAACATGTCTATGTAACTGTTAATGTGCTCAGCGAGTAAGGGATTGTCAGTGAATCCACATGCAGAAAGGTCGGGTGCAGCGATCAGCGCCCTGGTCCCATCTGATACCATATCGGTTGCGATCAGCGAATTGTTCCTGAAGACTCTTGTTCCCTGGGGTACTCTCTGGTTATCGGGTGCAACGACAGAGACTGTCACGTTCCTCGTGATGGCCGATTCGATCTCCTTCCCAAGTTCCTGTCTCAGCTCTCTGAGTTTCGGAGTTGAAATGGACGCAAACCGTTCAGCAGAGTTCAGAACTTCCTTCATCTTCTCGAGGACTCTTTCTCTCCCGTATATTGTGTAGATGAGTTGAGGAAGGCCCTGTTGAGTCAGTAGCTCGTTCATATCAGTGAGCTTCTCGAAGAGAACGTCAAGATTCTTGGAGAAGTTCTTCCTGATTTCATAAATGTTCTTGGCCTTGAACACCTTTGGTCTACCTTCGAGCGAAGTGATGAAGCCTCTCTCTTCGAGTTTTTCAAGAACCTTGTATGTGGAAGTTCTCGGAATTTTAGCGGTCATAGCTATACTGTCAGGGGTGCTGGCACCTAGCAGAATCAGAGCTAGGAACCCCCTCAACTCGTAGTCTGTCATTGCGAAACTCTCGAAATATTTCGACACTTCCGCAAGCTCTTTCTCAAAATCTTCCATGGGTAATAATAATAAAGGCTTTTATAATTTTTTTGACTACAATGTTGATGAAATGTTCCTTCTGCATGAATGACGCCGTAATTTTCCTGAAGTACAATGGTAGCCATTTGTGTGACAAACACTTCATCAAATTCTTTCAAAAGAGAGTAAACTTGGAGTTTAGGCACGAGCTGAAAATCACTCAACCAGTAAGAATAGGAGTAGCCCTTTCTGGGGGAAAGGATAGCTCTGTGGCACTCTATGAGACCAACAGAGTATTCGGAAAGAGAAAGGACGTGAGCATAGTGGCACTGACAATTGATGAGGGAATTAAATCCTACAGACCAGAAACCATTAAGGCGGCCTCGTCTCTGACCAAGAGATTGGGCATCGAACACAGGATCATCAGTATAGAAGAGAACTTTGGAACTACGATGGATACGGTATCTGAGGGTGGTAGACTTGCACCGTGCAGTTACTGTGGAGTCTTCAGAAGGAAGCTCATAAACAAGGCCGGAGTCGATGAAGAAATAGACTACATGGTGACAGGTCTCAACCTAGATGACACTGCCCAATCCGTGATGATGAATATAGTCAGAGGCGATATAGCCAGAATAGGGAGAATGGGCCCTCATACAGACACGAAGGACGGGCTGGTACCGAGGCTCCAGCCTCTTCTGAAAATCGCAGAGAAGGAGGTTATGCTCTACGCAATCCTTCAGGGAATTGAATTCTCGCATTCTGTCTGTCCATATGCCGACCGGGCAATAAGAAATGAGTTCAGGGAGTCAATAGATAAATGGGAGGAACGCTCACCGGGAACAAAATATTCAATAATCAATTCGTTTGATAAGATAAGAGCCTTGATGCCTATGGAAAACGAAGTCAAGTTGGGAAAGTGCAGAACTTGTGGAGCACCCACGACGGGGGACATATGTCAGAGTTGCTCTTTTGAGCAGGAGCTTGGAACATGGACAAAGTCTTAGGAATAATCACGCTTTTGATCGTGATAGCGATCGGTATATACACAAGAAGTTTTGTTCTCAGGTCGAGGAGTAAAAGTTACAAATTCATTTACAGAGACCTCAAGATGAGTTCGTCTCTTGGTGGAAATCCCGGGGTGATGGTCTATGTCATATCCATTGCAGCTGTCGTAATCGGTCCGTTTTCTTACGAGTTATTGCCTCTCAACGATCTCACATACGTGCTGATGAACGTACTCGCAGGAATCTTCTTTTCAATATTCTATCCGCCTTTTGCGCCAATCACTGGCTTTGCTACGATTGACGTAGTTGAA
>JAJYMI010000023.1 GCA_021787125.1 Thermoplasmata archaeon
TCAATGTTCATGAACTCATTGATGTTCCCATGAAGCTCAGCGCCATGGGAATGAGGCCCGAGACTTCGTTTCTGTATCACACAGGGTTCATCGTCTCGGGAGTAGGTGTCAATCTGAATGGATGAAGTCAAGAAGAGGGCCCTGGAGAAACAGGGCTACAAGATAGTAGGCAATCACTCCGGTGTCAAGCTATGTCACTGGGTGAGGCAGGACCTGTACTACAACAGACCATGCTACAAGAACACGTTCTACGGTATTGAGAGCCATAGGTGCGTCCAGATGACGCCATCCGTGGATTGGTGCTCGGAGAACTGCACTTTCTGCTGGAGGTCTCAGGGATGGGAAGGGGCAAGGATACCCCAGGAGGATGAGGCGGAAGACATACTGGAGGGGTCCATTGAAGCTCAGAGGTTGTTGCTTACCGGTTTCAAGGGAGATTCTAGGACAGACATGAGGAAGTGGCTTGACGCGCAGCAACCTAAACACATGGCCATTTCGCTCACTGGAGAACCCACACTGTACGGTAAACTGGACGACCTGCTTCGAGAGGCAAAGAGCAGACACATCTCCACGTTCGTCGTGACGAACGGCACTCAACCGGATGCACTGGAAAGGATGAAGGTGCTCCCGACCCAGCTCTACGTCACAGTGGCAGCTCCAAACAAGAAACTGTTCAACGAGGTCCTGAACCCCATTTACAAGGACTCGTGGGAGAGACTCAACAGGACCCTGGAACTTCTTCCCTCGCTGGACACCAGGACTGTGATTAGGCACACGCTCGTCAAGGACGTGAACCTCGGTTACATAGAGGAATACTACAGACTCGACAAAAAAGCGGACCCCGATTTCGTAGAGAACAAGGGGTATGTCCACGTAGGCGGATCAAGGAACAGACTGACGATCAACAACATGCCGTCGCACGAAGAGATCAGGGATTTTTCATACAGGCTCAATGGTTACCTGAACTACGACTTCGGTGGCGAGAGAGAGGATTCTAGGATAGTCCTACTGAGCAAAGACAGGAAGATGAACAAGATAGATTTCTCAGCGATTTGATGGGAAAAGACGGTCCTACAAATGTTATGAACAGTACTTAATAAACTCAGTCATCTCTAAAAATTTATATCATGTAAAATACTCTTCGAAGAGCTAACAGAGTTTGATGAGTTATATGAGTTCAAAGTACATTAAGCACGAAACGGACGTTCTTATAATCGGGGCCGGAGGGGCTGGCATGAGGGCTGCAATTTCTGCATTCGATGCCGGGGCGAGAGTGACAATTCTCTCCAAGTCTCTTCTGGGAAAGGCACACACCGTGATGGCAGAGGGAGGAATCGCTGCTGCCCTCGCGAACGTGGATTCAAAGGATAGCTGGGAGGTCCACTTCTCGGACACGATGGAGGAGGGCGTTTACATCTCAAACTACAGGATGGCAGAGCTCCTCGCAAAGGAGGCACCAGAGAGGGTGAGAGAACTTGAAGAGTACGGTGCACTGTTCGACAGGACTCCGGAAGGAACTATCATGCAGAGGGCATTCGGAGCTCACACGTACAGGAGACTCTGTCACGTGGGTGATAGGACAGGCCTCGAGATAATCAGGACCCTTGAAGACCAGATTCTTCACAGAGACATAAAATTCTTCGACGAGCTTTATGTGACAAAACTCCTGAAGGACGGGGGAAGAGTAGTCGGAGCTGTTGGGCTCAAACTTAACACAGGTGAGTTCTACGTTTTCAGCTCGAGGGCTGTGATCATTTCGACAGGAGGATGTGGCCGGATATTCAAGGTCACATCAAATTCATGGGAGTCCACCGGTGACGGACTTGGACTCGCATACGAGGCAGGAGCAGAGCTGATGGACATGGAGATGATCCAGTTCCATCCGACCGGCATGGTCTACCCTCCGGGAGTGAAGGGGTTGCTCGTCACAGAGGGTGTGAGAGGGGAGGGGGGAATTCTGTTGAACTCCCAGGGAGAGAGATTCATGCAGCGCTATTCCCCGAAGAAGATGGAACTTGATGCAAGGGATATTGTTGCAAGGGCAAACTATGCCGAGATAATGGCGGGGAGGGGAACCATACACGGAGGAGTCTACCTGGACATTACACAAAAGGGACCAGACTTCATCAAGAAGAAGCTGCCCAGTATGTACAAACAGTTCCTAGACTTCGCTGGGGTGGATATAACTAAGGAGAAGATGGAAGTCGCTCCAACGGTCCACTACCAGATGGGGGGGATAAAGGTCAATCCCGAGACCACGGCTACCAACGTCCCTGGATTGTTCGCGTCTGGAGAAGTGGCGAGCGGACTGCACGGTGCAAACAGACTCGGAGGGAATTCCCTGGCAGACATACTGGTGTTTGGAAAGAGAAGCGGAGACGGAGCTTCTTCCTACGTAAAGGGAGTCTCGCCCGGGAAGATTGATGAATCAACTGTTTCCGCAGAGATAGAGAGGGTCGAGGCGTTCGTCGGCAAGGATGGGCTGAACCCCCATGAAATTGCGGAGAAACTTGCGGAGAGCATGAGCGAGAACGTCGGCATAATCAGAAACGAGGACAATCTGAGGAGGGCCCTGAAGACCATTGCGGATCTGAAAGAGCCCTCGACCAGGGCGGGCGTGCAGGGTGGTCTGAAGTACAACAAGGGACTGCTACAGGCACTCGAGCTCTCTTCCATGCTCACTGCTGCTGAGGCAATAGTGAGGGGCGCGATTGAGAGAAAGGAGAGCAGGGGGGCGCACGCCAGGAGCGACTACCCGAAGAAGAACCCTGACCTGAGAAAGAACATCATCTACACTAAGGGAGGGAACGAGATGAAACTTGAATGGAGAGAGGTACCGAGGATACCTGACGAACTGAAGAAGTTGGTGCCAGAGGAGGTGTACTGATGGAAACAGTTAGATTGAGCGTTTACCGACACGATCCATCCGTAGAGAGAGAAGGGAAGTATGTCGATTATGATGTTCCCAAGGAAGAGGGAATGGTCGTCCTCGATGCCATGAAGTACATAGAAAAGCACATCGATCCGAACATCTCTTTGCGATGGAACTGTTCTGCAGGAAAATGTGGTTCCTGCTCTGCGGAGATCAACCACAGACCTGCCCTGATGTGCAAGACCAGAGTGGATTCGCTAAAGGAGGGGAAGATTACGGTGTCTCCGATTGCAGCATACCCGCTCATTAAGGATGTGGTGACTGACGTATCAGAGAACTGGGCGCTCCTGAAGAGGATACCAAAGTTCACGCCAAAAGAGGGGCTGGAAAAACCGTGGAAGATGTCACAGGTCGACATAGAGAGATCGAAGGAATTCAAGAAGTGCATTGAGTGTTTTCTCTGTCAGAATGTGTGCCACGTGATAAGGGAACACGACACCGATTATTTCGGACCCAGACACGTGGTGAAGGCCGCCTCACTCGACATGCACCCGCTCGATGCCCTGGACAGATCGGAATTCATGAACAGGGATGCGGGACTCGGGTACTGCAACATAACGAAGTGCTGCACCGAGGTCTGTCCTGAAGAGATACACATCACTGACAACGCCATAATCCCTGAGAAAGAGAGAGCGGTGAACGCTCAGTATGATCCGCTTGCGATGCTCATAAGGTCCAGGAGAAACAGGAGTGGTAGAAAATGAAATCCGCGAATGAGTCATCCATAAGGCATCTGATTCCGCCGGAGTTCTTGGAGCCCAACTGGAGGTTCTGGTCGTTTGTACTTATAACAGTCCTTGGAACGGCCCTACTGTTCATGTACCGGGTTCCAGTGTACGATGGTCTGACGGACCCGTTCTACACTCCAACGATCCTGATCCTTCCTCTAGTAGCATTATTCAGGGTAACATGCTACGCATACAGGAAGGACTACCACAGACACCTGTTCAACCATCCCAACAACTGCGCCTCGGACGTCAGGCTGGACTCCAAGAAAAGAGGGTACAGCGGCGAAACCGGTTTCTTCAGAGTCGAGAATGTTCACAGATATTTCATGTACACGGCGTGGGGAGTGCTTCCATTCTTCTACTATGATGTGTATCATTCGATCACGTATTCTGGTGCACTGACCCTGAGCCTTGGAACCATAATACTTGCGGTGAACGCGATCGCAGTGACAATCTATACCTTCTCTTGCCACTCGGTCAGGCACCTGATCGGTGGGCACAAGGACTGTGTCAACTGTCCGGTCAGTAAGAACAGGAAGAACTCTCTCTACAGATTCCAGTCGAGGCTCAACGGTCATCACGAGGCCATCGCGTGGACGAGTCTGATCATGTTCGTCTTCGTTGACCTGTTCATAAGGGGAATGGTTTCTGGAGTAATCCCGAACATCCTCCTCATTCACGGGAGGTTCTGAGGCATGCTGAAGATACTGCCGAGCAGATACAGATATCCTTTGTTCTTTCTCGGAATACTCCTGATGGAGATAGCGGGAGTTCTGTACAGAGTGATTGACCTTGGAAAGACGTCAACGGTGGGAATGGTATTAGCAGGGTTCATACTATTTGCGGCCTCAATTCTTGTTACCTAGTCCTAAAAAAAGCGTGAGTGGAATTTGAGTTTTATCCAATTATATTCCTTTTAAGTAAACTAAATTTAATTTAGTGGCTAAAACTGAGAATTTTTATATCGTCAAGCACTTTCTTATTGGAGATCTATTTGGTCGAAATCTTTGATTACGATTTAGTTATAGTTGGTTCCGGTCTGGCGGGTCTTAGGGCTGCAATTGAGGCAGCCAAGGTTGGAAGGGATAAATTAAGGATTGCCATAATTGCAAAGAATCAGTTGATGAGACCCCACTCGATATCAGCAGAGGGCGGGTCGGCAGCTGTCCTGTACATGGACGAAGGAGACTCCTTCGACCTTCACGCCTACGATACCATCAAGGGTTCTGATTACCTCTGCGATCAGGATATAGTTGAATTTTTCGTTAGGCAGGCTCCAGTGGATATTCTAGAACTGGAACACTGGGGAATTCCGTGGGCTCGGAGAGATGACGGGAGAATTGCCCAGAGACCGTTTGGAGGTCATTCGTATCCAAGGGCGACTTTTGCCTCTGACAGAACGGGATTCTATGAAGTCCACGCGCTCTACGATACGATGCTCAAGCACCACAACATAGACAAGTTCCACGAACAATTTGTCTATGACTTCATAATCGAGAACAACAAGTTCAAGGGTGTAATGGCATTTGACATTCCTACCGGGCAGGTCAGGATATTCAAGGCAAGAGCTGGAATCATTGCCACCGGCGGACTCGGAAGGTTGTACGGTTATACCACCTATTCGCACCTGGTCACTGGTGATGGACTCGCAGTCGCCCTCAGAAGGGGAATGAAACTGAAGGACATAGAGTTCGTTCAATTCCATCCGACCGGTCTGGTGCCTTCGGGAATTCTCATAACTGAAGGAGTGAGAGGAGATGGTGGCATACTCAGGAACGCCAAGGGAGAAAGATTCATGGAGAAGTACGCTCCGACGAAGAAGGATCTGGCTCCGAGGGATATCGTTTCCCGAAGCATGATGACGGAGATACTTGAAGGGAGAGGATTCAAGGGACCGGACGGACTCGATTACCTTCTCCTCGATTTCTCACCTATAGGTGCTGAGAAGATCAAGGAGAAATTGTCCCAGGTGAGGGAGATTGGAAATCACTACGTCGGCATTGATCCTGTTGATTCCCCGCTACCTGTGAGACCATCCGCTCACTATACGATGGGTGGGATTGACGTCACTAGGACAGGCTTCACGGGAGTTACAGGACTGTGGGCCGCAGGAGAGACTGCATGTCTGTCAATTCACGGCTCAAACAGACTCGGCGCTAACTCAACGAGTGAGTGCGTTGTCTTCGGGAAGATAGCAGGAGAAGATTCGGCGAAATGGTTGCTCTCTAATGACGGAACCATAAATCTGTCCGAAGGCGATAGCGCTTACGCTGAGAATTTTCTGGCGGATGCGTACAAGGACAAGGGCGATAATGATCCTTACGACATCAAGAGAGAACTCTGGACAACGATGGATAGGGACGCGTACGTCTTCAGGAACGAAAGCGGACTCACGGAAGGACTGAAGATAATCAGGGGACTCATTGAGAAGAGTCGCAAGATATCGATATCAGAAAAGGGGAACGTGTACAACCAGAATCTTATCGCTTCCCTGGAAATGAAAAACCTGGTCGAACTTGCCGAGGTCGTTGTGAACAGTGCTCTCGAGAGAAGGGAGAGCAGGGGCTCCCATTTCAGAACCGATTATCCAAAGAGGGATGATGAAAATTATCTGAAGCACACGATCGCACAGAGAGTCAATGGTGCATTGAGCATAACATATAGGCCGGTGACTCTGACCAAGTGGAAGCCGGAGCCGAGGGTGTACTGAGGTGATTCAATGACGATAGAAAACAAAAAAGGGTGGATCTTCTGGTTTAACCCATTCAAGTATGGGACGGACAGGTGGATGTATGCACTCCACAGACTCACTGGAATTGTACTTGGTCTTTACCTGATGGCTCACGTATGGGAAACGTCGAACATTCTGAATGGCCCTGTCACGTGGAACAAGATCATGGTCGATCTCGATTATCCGTTTGGCGTTCACTACGGCCCATACATCCTGTCAGCAATACTGATCGCTGCATCGTATCATGCGCTGAACGGTATCAGACTCACAATCGTCGAGAACGGTCTGCTTCTTCCAAAGCCATACAGACCGGAATTTCCATACAAACCTAAGTCGCTGAAGGGACTGAACAACGTCCTAAAGCTGGCCGTCGCAATATTCATGTTAGTAATATGTGGGATCGGTATCGTTTTCATTTTCACGGGGGCGATCGTATGAGAGAATCACAGTTGATGTTCCTGCAGTACTTGACGGGACTGCTCGTCGTGGTGTTTGGATCTTTCCACTTCCTTCTGATAAGCGTCCTTTCGCCGAGCCCAGATAAGATACTCTATGCGTACAGCGGCACGAGCGGCGCTCACGTTCTTGTGGGCGGGACACTGTTCTATTCGTGGGTCAGGGCGGTCTACTCTTCCCTGATCTGGGGATCCGTCCTTGAACTGTTACTGACCTTCCTGGTGTTTCACGTCTTTAATGGCTTCAGGGTCGTACTCTCGGAAATATTCCCGGGGACCAGGGCTGACAAGATCATAACGTACGCCCTTGTGATCGTAGCACTGGTGGTATTCATCTGGGGATCCAGGACGGTTGTTCTCGCACTGAATGGAGGGTTCTGATATGCAAGAAATAGTTCTGAAGGGATTTGGAGAGGTCGTCAAAACGATCACGTTCAGGATCAGAAGGTACGATCCAGAGAACAAGGAGCTACCGAAATACATGGAGTACAAGGTGCCCATCCAGAAGGGGATGACAGTCCTTGACTCAATACTCTACATCAAGGAGCATCTTGACCACTCTCTGGCTGCACGGTACTCGTGCAGGATGGGCATTTGCGGATCTTGCGGAATGATCATAAACGGCAAGGAGAAACTCGCGTGCCAGACCCAGGTGCTGGAGCTCGGAAAGAACCTCATAAAGGTCGACCCAATGGGCAATTACGAAATAACGAAGGATCTGGTCCCGGATGTCTCTAAACTGTTCAGAAACCATGAGACGGTAAAGCCATTCATCATCAGGGAAGAAGAGGAACCAAAGAGCGAGTTCCTACAGACCCCAGAGCAGAGGGAAGAATTCGCGATGTTCACAGACTGCATTCTGTGTGGCATGTGTCTATCTGCTTGTCCCACCAGCGCATCTGATGAACTCTATCTCGGTCCCCAGGCACTGGCCCAGGGATACAGGTACATCGCTGACAACAGGGATCTAGGGTTCAATGAGAGACTCAACGCACTTGACTCCAAACACGGCGTCTGGAGGTGTCACTTCTCTGGGGCCTGCTCAGAGGTGTGCCCTAAGGGAGTGGATCCTGCACTAGCCATTCAGTTGCTACGCCAGGTGTTGACCACTAACGTGTTCGTAAAATTCAAACAAAAGGGAACGACCAAAGCTCCAGAAAGGAAGTCAGTGTCAGGCGTTTCTTGATGCCGAATTATTCAAGCAGAGACCTGAAAACATATAAATTTGATAAATCAATTGAGGATGGATGAGCATGACCCCTGAGTTGGCTGCCCTTGCTCTGGCAGTCATTATTGTACCTATAATTATCGCGATACTATTGGGAACGGCACATCACTTTTCCCCTAAGTCCTACGGCAAATATACACACGACAACTACGAGTGCGGAGAGGTAGCAATAGGTGAGTTCCAGTCACCGTTGCCACTCCAGTACTACTTCTTCATAATGGCATTCGTTGTTTTTGATGTCGACTTCATACTCCTCCTTCCGTGGGCTGGTTCCGTCAAGACTCTAGGGACGGGAATTTTCCTGGACGTCGTTCTGTTTATCGCCATAATGCTGGCCGGACTGTTCTACGCATCGAAGAAAGGATACATGAGGTGGTTGAGTGTCGGATAACATCCTGGTCACCTCACTGGATGAGGCACTGAAGTGGGGAACGGGTAAGTCACTCTGGCCCTTCACCTTTGGACTTGCGTGCTGTGCCATAGAGATGATGAGTGCAATGGGATCTGATTATGACTGGGCCAGATTTGGTTCTGACATATTCAGAGATTCTCCAAGGCACTCCGACCTCATGATAGTTTCGGGAACTGTGACGAAAAAGATGGCACCGAGGGTCAGGAGACTGTACGATCAGATGGCCTTTCCAAAGTTTGTCATATCGATGGGCGCATGTGCTTCTGCGGGAGGCCCCTATGTCAGAGGATATTCGGTGGTCGATGGAGTCGACCAGGTGGTCCCCGTCGACGTGTACGTGTATGGCTGCCCTCCAAGGCCCGAGGCTCTAATCCAGGCTCTCAAGATGCTACAGGACAGAATTGTTTCGGGAAAGGTGAAACATTGATACCCGTCGAGAGCGAGACATCTACCAAGAACGGGATTAAAATCATCTACGTCGCAAAGGAAAACATCCTGCAGTACCTGAAGGAGAAAAAAGACGAGGGATTTGACACACTGCTGATGATTTCTGGTGTGGACTACAAGGATCACCTTGAGGTCCTGTACCACCTCCTCTCATCTTCCAGTAACACCCACCTGATAGTAAAGACGAAGACCAACGATGAAGTCGATTCGGTTACATCACTCTGGAAGGGTGCGGACTGGCACGAGAGGGAGACATGGGACCTGGTCGGAATCAAGTTCAAGAACCATCCAAACCTGAAGAGAATTCTTCTGGCCGATGGATGGGTTGGCCATCCTCTAAGGAAAGACTATCCAATGGACAAGAAACAGTACGTGAACCTAGGAGAAGACGGAGAGGACAGGGTCTCATACGAAAAGACGGAGGGGTACTGAAATGGAAGACAGAGTCATAGAGGTCAACTTTGGACCTCAGCATCCATCGACTCATGGAGTTCTCAGAATCAAGGTAAAACTCGATGGCGAAATTATAGTGGATGCGCAGCCAGTTATAGGGTATCTTCACAGGAACGCCGAAAAACTGGCGGAGATGGGATCATATCCGAAGGGACTGGTCTATATAGACAGGCTGGACTACGTTTCCGCACTCAACATGGAACTCGGATACGTTCTGGCTGTGGAAAATCTCATGGACGTTCAGGTGCCTGAGAGGGCACAGTGGATAAGAATGCTCATGGTCGAGTTGAACAGAGAGGCTTCACACCTGATATGGTTGGGCACCCACGGACTCGATATGGGAATGCTCACACCCTTCTTCTACTGCTTCAGAGAGAGGGAGAGGATCCTGAGGATCTTGGATGAGATCACTGGAAGCAGACTCCTCTACAACTATTTCGCTATTGGTGGCGTTTATTCTGATGTCACAGCAAAATCGCTCGAGATGATTAAGGCCTGGACCGACGATTTTGTACTCAAACTGGAAGAGATCCAGTCAATACTTGGAAAGAGCTACATCTACGTCAGCAGGACAAAAGGCGTTGGAGTGTTGACGGCTGATGATGTTCTATCGTACGGCGTCACTGGTCCGATGCAGAGGGCTTCTGGAATCAAGAGAGACCTGAGGAAGAATTCACCATACCTGTTCTACGATCAGATAAACTTTGACGTACCTTCCAGGACCGAAGGAGACGTCTATGCTAGATTCCTCGTGAGGATAGAGGAGATGAGACAGAGCGCGAAAATAGTTGCGCAGGTTCTGGAAAAAATCCCTCAGGGAGAGTTCTACAACAAGAAGTATTCCAAACCCATGCTGGTGAGGTTAAAGACGACTGGAGAGTCCTACGTACCGACGGAATCTCCAAAGGGAGAGTACGGTATCCACATCATAGGCGATGGCTCGTCCATACCATACAGGGTAAGGATAAGGAGCCCCAGTTTTGCAAACCTTTCCTCGCTTCCAACGATGTTGAAGGGGTACAAGATTGCCGATCTGACCGCTGCAGTAAGCTCCATAGACCCAGTGTTCGGGGAGGTGGATAGATGAATCTATTTTTCTTCCTCATGAGCATACTCTATGGAATAGTCAAGTTCCTTCACATCGACTTCGTTCCATTCACTTTCAACGGATTTCCAGTTGGACTCTGGATCGCCTATTTCATAGTCGCAGTCGTTGAGGTCGTGCTGGTGTTCGCGTTCTCCATGCTTGCGGTCATCATCATAATTTACGTGTTCAGAAAATACATGGCAGATGTCCAGAACAGGATCGGCCC
>JAJYMI010000090.1 GCA_021787125.1 Thermoplasmata archaeon
TCTTAGACCCAAGCATCTTCAGTGCTATGTTGTCAATTCTTACCTTGTACCCCCTTGAGTTCAGGTAGGACAAAATCGCAAGGAATCCGATCGGGTACATCTCAAAAACGCCAGTGCTCGGGACCAACTCTGAGATGGGACCCGCAACGATGTCTCTCTTCCTGAAGTCATAGATCGAGGGTGGATGCATTAGGACGAGGTCGTATTTCACTAGTTCTTAATCAACTACACGAATATATACATTTAAAAAAAACAAAAAAGATTAACCTCGAGATTCTATAGATAACTGGTGATATAGTGAGAGTTCTTGTTCTCGGAGGAGGAATGGTCGGAGAGGGTATCGCTTATGCTCTCAAGGATGTAAGCGAAGTAACCATCGCCGATTACAGCTCCGAAAAACTTCTACGACTTAAGAAGAAGTTTGGAATTGACACGGTGAGGGTGGATGCATTCAAAGAGCCACTGGCACCGGTAATGAAGGATTATGACGTCGTCTCGGGCGCATTGCCTGGTAGACTTGGAATGAAGGTGATCAGAGAAGCCTGTAAGGCTGGGGTTGACCTCGTGGACAATAGCTTCATGGAGGAAGACTTCTATGACCTAGAGAAGGAAGTCTTGAATGCTGGAATCACGGTAGTCCCAGACGCTGGAATTGCACCCGGTCTATCAAACGCAATAGTTGGCAGAATTGCCGCTGAACATGGATACCTGGATAACGTAGACATAAAGGTTGGCGGTCTGCCAGAGAAGAACATACCTCCCATAGGCTACAAAGTTGTCTTCTCACCAATAGACACACTCGATGAGTTCACCAGGAAGGTCCAGATAATAAGGGACGGAAAAGTCACGGAAACAGAGCCTGGGGACGGCCTCGAATACTTCTTTGTAAACGGTCTAGGCTCATTAGAAGCTTTCTACACCAACGGCCTGAGATCGCTTCTGAGGAACATCAAGGCAAAAAACATGGTGGAAAAAACAGTAAGATACAGGGGACACATAGAAAAAATGAATTTTCTGAAGGACATAGGAATGATGGACGAGGCAAAAATCGATCTCAATGGCATGGAAGTTGCTCCAAAGGAGATGCTCGCTTCGGTATTTCTCAAGAATCTCAGCTTCCCGGACATCAGGGACATTTTGTACATGGAGATTCGCGTAACTCCAGCTAAAGGCAGCAAGGAAATCGTCTACACGATTTTTGATAAGGAAGACCCGAACACAGGTTACACTGCAATGACCAGGACGACCGGATTCACAAACGCCGCTTTTACTCGTCTTATGACAAAGGGAATGATCAAGGAAAAGGGGATAGTTCCTCCCGAGATGGTAGCTAAGGACGTCAATAACTTCAACGAAGTCATTGATTTTCTGGGAAAGATGGGGATCGTGGTTTCAACCGCCAAGACCTCCTGATGAAAGCAATTTCGCTGCTATCGGGTGGGAAGGATTCATTCATGAGTCTACTCATAGCACTGTCTGTGGGTATCGAAGTAGAGCGTACCATTACCGTGAAAGCGGAGCAGGATTCGTACATGTTCCACTATCCAAACGCAGAGCTAGGAAGCAGATTGTCCGAAATGATGGGTATTGAAAACTCTCTAGTTTCTGAGTCGGAATTCACGAGAACGGTTGCTGCCTATTCCGGGTATTTCCTGATTGCTGGGGCCGTGGAATCAGAATTTCAGAAGACTAGACTGGAAGAGATATGCACCGATTATGGATTGAAAACATTCTTTCCTCTTTGGAGAAAGGACCAGGAGTTGATAATCAAAGACTTCATATCATCTGGTTCTCGTGGAATTTTCGTTTCGGTGGCAGCTGAGGGTCTGGGAGAAGACTTGCTTGGCAGGCAGATAGACGAGGAGTCTCTGCGTGTCTTGAAAGAAAAGAACTCAAGGTACGGGATATCCATCGTTGGAGAGGGCGGTGAGTACGAGACCCTGGTGACGTGTTCCCCGTTTGCGGCTGGTTGCATTGAGATCCTGGAATCGGAAATAATTGACAGAGGAATTCAAAAAAATCTAAAGATAAATAAGGTGCGAATGGTCAATTCCTGATGAAGTGTGAGATACCTGACGGATCGCTGATTGAGATCGTGAAACTCAACTTGCCTTGAATGGCGGCCCCAATTTTTTCCTCTATCTCTTTTACCTTCTTCTGATCGTCGAACAGTGGCATCAAGTGCAGGAATCTGTTCAACAATCCTTCTACGTTGGTAATGAAAGATTCTGCTAACGGACCTGGATACAACTCTAGTCCCAGTTCAGGTATGAGAACCGTCGCTCCACTTCCCCTGACGATTTTTATCTCCAGGTCTTCCTTGCGCCTTATCTCGATCTTATCCTCGTTCGGGAAGTCACCCTGAAAGGCAAAATCATTGACTCTGTATCCGCAGATCTTGCACCGCATGTAGTAATGGATTACCCTTCCGAAGTGAGGAATCTCAATCTCATCGGTTCCTCTCTCCAGATCTCCTTTCGAACAAGCAGGGCACTTCAGATCTGGTTCATCCATTCGATGAGTCTCCCTCTGTATACTCTCCGAACCTTTTTTATATCACGGAGGTTCGAACAACCAGTAAGCATCATTGCGCTTTTCAGTTCGACCTCGAGCTTTGAGATCAGGTTTGTGACTTCCTTGTCCGATTGCAGAGCTGCCTTCAGGAAAGTAGATGCGAGTCCACCAAGAGAAGCTCCCATTGCAAGGCCTCTGAACACATCTAGTCCAGTTCTGATCCCTCCCGAGGCTATCAGAGGCAGTTCAACATTTGAATATATCAGGCTTATGGGGGACGGAATACCCCAGTTCCAGAACGTCCTTCCGACTCTCTCCTTCTTTTCGTCTGCCTTGTCCCTGCTCCGTAGGGATTCAACGGCTGCAAATGAAGTGCCGGACCTGCCTCCGGTATCAATGGCGGACACTCCAAGTTGTTTGAAATCCAGTGCATCCTGCATTGAAAATCCAGCACCGGTCTCCTTTGCAATAACCTTGTACTTTTTGGAGAGCTTTCCGACTCTGTTCTTTATTCCCTTTGCATTCCTGTCTCCTTCCGGTTGAGATAATTCTTGTACAAAATTGAAATGAATCGCCAGCGCGTTTGCCTTTATCAACCTGACCGCATACTCAATTTCATCGTCCGTAAGGGCGTTCCTGCTCTGTCTAATAAGTTGTGGAGCACCGACATTTGCAATCCTGAAAGGTACATCGTACTCCGTCACCACCGAGTAAGAATCCCCCATCTTCTTATTCAGTATCGCAGCTCGTTCCGATCCCACACCCATTGCAATTCCTGCCTCTGCCGCGCCGCGGGCAAGATTCTCGTTAATCTTTTTTGTATCTGGGTGCCCCCCCGTCATGGACGAAATCAGTATGGGTAGCTTTAGCTTCTTTCCCAGAAAAGTCGTCGTCGTGTCTATCTCATCGAAGTTTACCTCAGGCATTGACCTCTGGACGATATCAACATCATCCCAGTAGTTGTAGTCGTGAGAGACATTCTGAGTGGAAATAATGTCTATGTGTTCAAGCTTTCTTTTCTCAACAGTCATGTGATCACCGTGGATCTTGTCTCCTTTCCCTGAAGACAGGTGAGCAGTCGCTCAGGTCTCTTCCCATTGAGTATAACCACTCTGTCGGTATAGAGTACCATTTTCTTAATCCTTTCCATCTTGCCCGCCATAGACCCTGTAGCGTCCCTGCCCGTGTCCACAATGGAAATATCTTTTGATCTTATCGAAGGGATGAATTTGGCATTCTTGTTTGTTTTGGGATCGCTGTCATAAAGTCCGTCAACATCGGTCACAAATAACACAGAGTCGGATGAGAATTTCCTTGAAAGATCGAGTGCGATTTCATCGCCCGAAATTATTCTGTACTTACCATTCGACAGAACGATATCCCCATGTAGAAGGGGAACGAAGCCATTCTTGAGCAAGAGCTCGACGATTTTGAAGTCAGGTTTTTTGCCATTGTAGATGGCGTGAGGAGACACAGATATCGCTCTTACTCCCTTCTTGTTCAGCTCGTCAGTCATTATCGAATTCAATTCAAGTACGTCGGCAATGACCCTCGATATAGCCGTTTCCTTCCCCTTTATAGATCCAGGTCTATCGAGCGATGACTTGATAGCGAGGATGTGTCCAAAAGATCCTGCACCGTGAATCAATATTTTTTTACCCTTACTCTCGGAAAGAACATTGCACAACTCTTTCAAAAGTTTCAGGTTGACTTTCCTGTAGCTCTCTTTGTCTGTAATGATGCTCCCTCCGAGTTTTATGATATTCACTTTTTGCAATCCTATCTATGTAATTAAAGTCATGGAAGATTGTTTATCTGTGAATTAGTTGTACCGTCATGCCTATGGACGTTTCAATGTTCAGATACGTCGAATCGATTCCAGAGGAAGCCATCAATCTAGCATCCAGTGCAATGAGAGGAATGAATCCTGAAGGACTGGGTGGAGTTGAGATGGAGGAACAGATCGCGAAACTGTACGGTGTCGAAAAGGAACAGGTCATTGTTACTCCATCGAATACCTTCGCTTCCTTCTTCACGCTTTACCATCTCAGGAAAAAGATCAACACCTTGGTTACGATCGCTCCAGAATATCCCGCATGCCATTACCAAGCCAGGGAGATAGGAATTACGGCAGCGCTTGATAACAGAGTGTCATCTGAAGGAGTCGATCTATCACCATGGGACGTGGATGAGAAGACAGCATATTTCATAAGCAACCCAAACAATCCAACCGGACTGACCTGGAGCGACGAGAGCATCAAGTCGATTGCCAGAGAAACCGAAGGCAATGAGTCGTATCTATTGATAGACGACACTTTCTCATTCTTCAATGGCACTTTTCCGAGGAAGCTCGAAGCAGGAAACACAATTATAATGGGCTCGGTCTCGAAGTTCTTTGGTGAATGTGGGATCAAGATGGGATGGATCATAGCGGGAAAGAACGTAATAGATGAAATGAGGGAAAGAATCGGTATAATGGTTCCTGTCATCTCTTCTAGCGTGAAGAGAAGAGGGACATATCTCCTCAGTAACATGAACGTATTCAAGGAATACAACAAGAAAAAACTGGAAGAGAACTCAAAGATACTGTTCGAAAATTTGGACGAATACATATTGGGCTATAAGGGCAGCATAATAAACGCGCTGGCGGTTGGAGGGGAATCGACAAAATTTTCCTTCTCGCTAATGAAAGACGGCGTATCTACCGTACCGGGTTATTATTTTGGATCCGATTCACTCGTCAGGATTGGAATTGGAACAGAGGATCCTGACAGGACCGAAAAGGGAATCAAACTGATTGCAAACAGGCTCTCAAACTGGAAGAGGTAGAAATGGATCCAGTCGGGATACTCTATGGAGACATACATCCAACCATCGTAAATTGTTCCGTATCAGGGAAGTTGAGACAGGGAGATTACGTAAGGATAAACCACCACGAGGACGGGTGGGTTCTAGGAAAGGTAGATTCAATTGAAGCAAAGACCAATCTCTCGATCGAAAAGTCGTACCAGATAATGGAAGGAAACAATGTTGAGATACAACAGACCATATCAGCGCAAATTGTGATCATAGGGTTTCTCGACCAGAAGAGAGTTCTACAGTACCCGAGGACTCCTTTCCTGGCTGGAACTCCGGTATATTTCGCGGACGACGAATTCATATCTTCCACCCTGAACATAGGTGTTGGAAAGAAGGGACGCGCTTACGTGGGACTGATCTACGGTCACAGCATCCCGTTCTCCATCGACATAAATTCTATGGTTCAGAAACACATATCCGTAATGGCAAAGACTGGGGGTGGAAAGAGCTACCTCACAGGAGTGGTCATAGAGGAACTGATCAAGAACGACGTCACAGTTGTGGTCATTGACCCTCACGGTGAATATGGCTCGATGAAGAAGAGAGCTTCTGACACAGAGGACATGAAGAGATTTTCAATTCACCCTGCATCATACGGAGATAAGATAATCACATTTTCACCAGATCACGGAGACGAGAAGCTCACATTCACCCTCTCACAGATTAATGTTAAAGAGCTCGTGAGTATAATGAATCTTTCAGATCCAAAGTCCTATGTTTTACCTCTCAGGAAAGCAATTGACGCCATCAGACTTTCTAGCAAGGACTACGATTTTGATGACATCATAAAGGAGCTCAAGAGGCAGGACGACTCGTCACTCTCACAGACTCTCGAAAAGGAGCTCCTGTACCTGAAGTCTCTGAGCGTGCTAGGAAAGAGAGGACTAAGGGTCGACGAGCTGGTTGTGAAAGGCAAGGTATCGATCATTGAGATGAAGGGGCTTCCTCCCGATATGCAGGAGCTCATAGTCCAGAGGCTCCTGTACGCACTCTTTGAGGCAAGAAAGAAGGACAGGATTCCTCCACTCCTGACCGTTGTAGAGGAGGCACACAACTTTGCACCGCAGCAAGGGAAAGCATTCTCTTCTAAGATCATGAGGACCGTGGCCTCGGAGGGAAGGAAATTTGGATTCGGTCTTCTGGTTGTTTCTCAGCGGCCTGCAAAGATAGACAAAAATGTGCTATCTCAGTGTGGCACTCAATTGATACTGAAGGTGACAAATCCAAACGATCTGAAGGCCATCGGTAACTCAGTCGAGGGACTGACCACGTCTTCGTTAGACGAAATACAGAGGCTTCCGGTCGGAACTTCGCTGGTCGCATCTCCAGAACTTCCCATTCCCCTCTTCATCGAAGTGAGGCCAAGAGAGACGGACGACGGTGGGAAGAATGTGAAGGTCGTGAAATGACGCTACAGGAGAGATCCAAGAAGTACATAGAAATGACAAGGGAAGCACTAGTTCTCGTGAAGATCTCCCCATCAAAAGAGAGCTTTCTAAGCAAAGCTGCGACAGACTTTATAGAGATGTGCAACAATTATCTCAAGGACGCGACATTCTTCTACGACAAGGGAGACTTTGAAAACTCACTAGCAGCAAGCTCATACGCGTATGCGTGGTTGGATGCAGGTGTCCGTCTCGGGATTCTTAGCGCGGACGGAGATTATAAGAGATTTACGCAGTATTCTTAGCGGTATGTGCTATAGTCGTAGACCAGATCTATCAATCTCTTGCTGGTCGTGTCGTCAATAATTCCCTCATTCTTCTTGACCAATATATAGTCCCGCGCTTCCAAAACACCGTTCTTAGCAGCCTTTGCATAGACTGATCCTATTACACCGCCCCTGACACTCTCCGGAAGGTCCTTCAAGCATTTTCCTAATAGAAATCTGAACTCTTCGTTTTTTCTCATGTTGAGTTTTCTTAATTTCTTCTTCGTCTCAATGCCATTTGCGTTGGTAGGGGTTCGATTTACCTCCATCGGTAACGCAGGATTAATCCGTAACATTTAAATATTTCGATTTCACCATTTCGGAAAACGTGGCTCCGTGACAGTCTCAATTTGTTTTCAGGTGCTTTCAGATTATGTGTTCTAAGGATCGCTGACAATGAGTTACAGGAGTCTTGTCCGTTTGGACTGGTAAATGATTTATTGTACGTTAACCTAGGCAATCGTGGCAGTCGGTGAAGGAGGAAGACACATCTTTTATTCCAGTGGCGCCGCACGTGCTTACTCGGTTATTCGCGGGGTCGAAGCACAGGGGGTGACCGATCTTATCAAGGAAATGTCCTCTTCAGTGAATGTCAACATAATTTCTGAGGAGGAGAGTATCGTCGCGCTTCTCAAGTCAGGAGCATCAGTAGATGACCTCGTTTCGATGAAGACTCTCCAGCATTTCCTGAGAACTGTTGGAGAGACCTCGAAGGTCCACAAGCTAGTGGCTGAAGACAGCTCGGAAAAGAAGATCGAAAAGTACAGTGAAATCACAGTAAGCTATTACAAGCTCATTTCGGAAATTGGAAAGAGTGAAGCTGAAGATTTCAGCGAATTCATGAACCTGTTTCCCCTCAAATACAATCTATCAGCGAACTACACAAGCCACATTCCGCCATTTCTAAAACCATATCACAGGTTGTTTCCAGAACACATAGAAGTCAAAGAGAGACAGCCGACAATTTCCAAGAAGAAATTCTCAGATTATTATGCAGAGATCAGGTGGATCGTCAGGGACGTAAAGTCCAGGAAAGGTATCACAGGAATAGTAGTGCCGGACGACTATCTGGCTGTGGCGGTGTCCAAAGAGCTCGAACTCTATGGAACAAGTCCTACCATAGCATCTTCAGTCTCAGAGGTTGTACTCAACGATGCACCGTACAACTTCGTCATTTCTTTGCTGAAGTGTCTCGACGAGGACTTTTCATTTGAGTCAATGATATCGCTGCTGGAGAGTCCATTTTCTGGCATTGACCAATCGAAGATCTACGACGTAAAGGATCAGTGCTATGAAAAGAACATAACCAGAGGGATAAGAGACTGGAAGACACTCTTTCAGGATCTTAAGATAAAAACAAACCTGTTAGGAGACTTGGAATTTCTCTTGGATATGATCGATAAGTCAGATGGTATAGAACACCTGATGAGATTCTGTGACAATTATCTGGGTGAGAAGAACTATCCGAACAAGATTTTGGCAATGCTTCACACATACTCAGATGAATACACCAACGATCCAAACGGATTCATCAACGATGTCGAATCGATGAAATATCTTCCAAAGGTCAGCGTCATCGGCGGTTCAGAAGTATTGATTGGAAAGCCTCTCGATTTGTTAGGCATCCCGTTAGACAATTTGTATCTAGCAGGCATGGATGCAGCATCTTCCCTGCGATCATTCTCAGAGGAGTCGAGAGACTTCCTCGACAAGATCGGATTGGAGGGAGCATTCGATAAACTGATGGAAGAGGCTTACTCATCTCTGATCGATCAGTCCCTGAGAGTCACGGCTACGTACTCCGCGATGGATGATAAGCTGACATACACAGAATCGACTGCATTTTATGACGGCATAAATGCCGATGAAGTTTATGTCCAGAGGGACACGGTGTTTATTCCTATCGATCCAATCACAGACTGGGAGAGGGGTAGGGAAATGGGAGTCTCGAACAAATATTCTCTTGACGGAGAGATTATTCGGAACAGGACTCAGAAGCCGATTTATCCGACCTTCATAGAGAATTATGCTGGCTGTCACTTTAAAGGGTTCGTAAACGGAATGCTGGGTATCGATGAAGTAGATGCACCGAGAGAATTCCTCGACCCGAGGACTACCGGGTCAATGACACACAAGATATTAGAGAAGTACTATTCCACGGATT
This sequence comes from Thermoplasmata archaeon, assembly GCA_021787125.1. Classification (GTDB taxonomy): domain Archaea; phylum Thermoplasmatota; class Thermoplasmata; order Thermoplasmatales. Next base: position 9,249 of record JAJYMI010000090.1, read on the forward strand.
TGTCCCCAGCGAACTTTGGAAAGCTGGCGGATTCGTTCGTGAGGTCCGAGATAAGCAATGAGAGGTATGAATCTAGAACTGAAGCTCTCAAGTTTTACAGGGATAAGTACCTGCTGAACGGCAAGCTAGTCAGATTCTTCGTGATGGACGTCAATCACTCACTAGAATTAGGGAGGAAGATGGTCCAGAAGGAATTCCATTTTCCCACCAGCGAACAACAGGTTTTTTACGAATTTGGTGAGAAAAAGATCAGCATCGGAGGATATGTGGATAGGGTAGATGAGGAAGGAGGAGGGCTGTGTATAATCGATTACAAGAGCTCACTCTATGGTTATCCGAAGAATGATCTGTGTGATGATAGACACACCAAGGTCCAACTGTTTTTCTACAAGCTTGGAGTGGAATCCATTCTCAAGAAAAAGGTGAGAGCAGCTGCTTATGTATCATTCAGAGACATAAGCGAGGGATTCAACACGGCTGGGTTCTATAGCGCAATTCCAAATGAGGAAGCTCAGGTCAAGAAGTGCAGGGATATAGTGGATCCGGTCCTCGAGGATTTTGTTAGCGGTGACTTTGATCCAATCGTTAAGGAGGGAGGTAGCCTATGGAAGTGTGAGAACGAGCTATTCTGCCCGTTACTGAGCGTCTGTAGAGTTCAGGAAAGGAGGTGGTGAAGTGGCGGGTGATTTTGTTTCTGCAGTCCCCGGATCGGGAAAGACAGAAACGCTCATAAAAAAGTGCTATGAGCTGATGGAAGAGCAGGGTGTTGAGAGCGTTGTTGCGATAACGTTTACTGACCGAGCATCCGAGGAACTCATCGATAGGCTGAAGAAGAGGGCACTTAAGGACGGAAGGCCTGATCTGGTAAGGCAGCTACCCACCTCTAATGTCGGTACCATCCACAATTTCTGTTCAAGGATTGTGAGGAAATACGGCTCAGAAATAGGGATACCATGGTACTTCCGGGTAATGGACGATCTTGAATCGTTCAATCTGTTGGAGAAGAGCGTCAGGAATTACATAATCAGAATCAGAAATGAAAAGAAAGTCTCTGAGGAAGGCCTGATACTTGGGAGAATTCTGGAAGGGTTTGAAACAGATATAGAACAGGTCATAAGGGACTGTACTGACATCATGGAAGCGCAGAAGGGATACCTCGATTACATGATCTTCACGAATCAGAGCTTTTTTACAAGCTATTCAAGAGGGGTGTTTGACGAAGCAGTGATGAAGGAAATATCCTCTAAACTGAAAGTCTCTCTTATTCCCGAGCTAGTTTCCCTCCTCACATCATTTGCGATCTATTATCAGGAGACCAAGCAGAGAGAAAGACTGATGGATTTCGATGATCTTCTACTCTACACCCTGAAGATTATGGAT
>JAJYMI010000056.1 GCA_021787125.1 Thermoplasmata archaeon
GATGAAGGAATGTCCATTTTCGTGTTCAGCGACTCACAGGAAAAGATAGATTCATCGTTCAAGTTCCTTCTCGTCTCCAGGACGGCCAGAAGCATCTCAATAGGTTTCGTGACTCTGTCATTTTCCCTATATCTCAACGCACTGGGATACGGACTCGTTTTCATCGGATTGCTGGTACTTCTCGTAGTTCTGTTTAACATGGGAATTACGATAGTTCTGGGGAGTATTGGAGACAGAATAGGTTACAGCAGGACTCTCATAGCTGCAGAGGTCCTTCCCCTAGTAGGTCTGGCTGGATTTGCTCTCTCAACCAACATCTACATCATTGGAATCTCAGCTATTCTAGCGGGTGTAACAGGATCTGCAGGAGGTATGAGGGGAGTGTTCTCTCCCGGTACGACTGCGTTCGTTGCGAGCAACTGGGCGAACGAAATTGATAGAGTATCAAGGCTCGCAAAGATGACCGTTGTAGGATCCCTGGCATCCATTGTCGCTGGGTTAGTGCTGGTCACCCACGGATACTTGACTCCATTCTTTGGAGTGGAGGGAACTTTTCGACTTTTGTTTGGCGCGTCATTCTTCGTACTCCTGATCTCTCTCCTCTCGCTTTTCTTCTTGAAGGAAAGGAAGAGACCGAAGAAGACAACCAAGGTAATGAAGAGGGAGAGCACTTTCTACACGCTCAGGATGTCTCTTCCTAATGTCATAAACGGTTCCGCAATCGGAATAGCGACTCCTCTTCTTCCACTGTGGTTCGAGTTAAGATATCACATTTCCACGACCTACGTTGGTGAGATCTTTACCCTCGCCTATGCCGCCACAGCACTTGGATCGTTCATAAGCGGTAGATACCTGAACTCTGCTAGAATAAGGGCCATCTCGGTATCTTCGATAACCAGATTCTTGCAGGGTTTTCTCTATATTGTTATCGCTTTCGTTCCCGTTCTTCCCGTTGCCTACACCCTCTACGCAATTAGGATGGGTGTCGCAGGCATGGGGACGCCGATGAGGAGTGCAATAAGCATCAGGGGCGTAGGCAACGAGGACTACGGAACAGCTTCAAGCCTGCAGGGAGTTGCGACCAGAGCGTCGCAAAGCTCGTCGGGTCTCTCAGGTTACTTAATGGACCTATACCTGTCATCTCCGCTCATTATCGGAGGAGCGCTCCAGGTGGTGGGTTCAATCGTGTACTATCGGGTGATAAGAAACTGGGAGAAGTCTCACGACTATTCTAGTGATAGCGGCTAGACAGCTACGGAGATCAGGATTAAACTGGAATCGTCGGGAAGTTATTCACGATGCTACAAACAAAAAACTTTTAATTTTAAGCTAACTAAAAAGACAATGACAGAAACGAGTAGCGTGGTACCAACTATACCAAAGATAGGAGACAGGGCGCCAGATTTTCAGGCCAACTCTTCAAAGGGTCCTCTGTCTCTGAAAGACTTTAAGGGGAAGTGGGTGATCCTATTCTCTCACCCGGCAGACTTCACTCCCGTGTGCACGACAGAATTCATCGAGTTCGCTAAGAGGTACGAAGATTTCGAGAAGAGGAACGCACAGCTGATTGGATTGAGCATAGATTCCGTTTACTCACATATTGCGTGGCTACTGCAGATGGAAAAGATATACGGTGTCGAAGTGAAATTCCCTGTAATAGCAGACCTCAACATGAACGTGGCGAATCTGTACGGACTCATACACGAGAGAGCGAGCGCAACAAGCACAGTAAGGGCGGTGTTCTTCATAGATCCTGAAGGAGTTGTGAGGGCTCTCATTTATTACCCTGCCAGCACAGGAAGGAACATAGATGAGATCCTCAGGGTTCTGGATTCGCTCAGCTACGCCGATTCATTCATGATTGCAACGCCTGCGAACTGGAATGCAGGAGACGATGTCATTGTGCCCCAACCCGCAACGCTACAGGCCGCAAAGGACAGACTGAAGGACAAGAACCTGAACGTCAAGGACTGGTTCCTGGCCATAAAGAAATCTCCAAAGTAGTTTTTCTAATTCCTTTTTTTTATTTTACCTGCATACTCTCACCGTAAAGAATTTGGAAAAGAAAATATTGCAAATTCGCATTTTGTATTATCTGATATACATGACGGATAACAGTTCACACGTTAGAAAATGGCACGGAAGAAGACCGTTCTCCATTGATGATGAAGCAATTGTTGACTTTCTAGGAATCACGAAAGGAATGAGTATTCTAGACATTGGAGGAGCGGACGGTTACTATTCCAAGAGGTTTGCAACTAGAGGAGCTGCTGTCACAATCATAGATGCATATGATTACGATTTCAAGGGGTTGAATGGTGTTGGCATAAAGACAATCTTGCGAGATTTTTGTATCTTTGATGGAGGCAATTATGACCTAGTTTTCATGGCTCACGTCTATCACGATCTGGTCCATTCGTGCAAGAAGAAGGCTCTCGAAAACCTATCAAGAGTTTCATCAAAATGCATCGCTAACCTAGATTTCACGAAGGACAACTTCGGATTCGGTCCTCCCATCTCAGAAAGACTGACAAAAGAGGAAGTCGTTCAGGACATGAGGAGCATAGGGTTCATACTTGAAAGGAGTATGGACCTGCCGTTTCATTACCTGCAAGTGTTCGTCCGAGAGTGATAATAAAAAATATGTCAATCAATACTATTGGGTTTCAGTCTTCCAGACCAACCGTAGATTAAAATTTGTGTGTTTCAAACGCATATTTTAGCAAAATTTGTGTGTTTCAAACGCAAATTTTTAATATAGTATTGAACTATCAGCAGAGATGGATGTCGAATTACTGAAGAGAATTATCAGTGACGAAGAATCTGAGATAAGACAGAAATTCGAGAACGAGAACATAGTAGAAAGGGAGTATCAACCCGAAATTGAGAGATACTTAACTAGACCAAATGCAATAATCTTAAGCGGAGTAAGAAGAAGCGGAAAATCCACCTCAGCTGTTTTGATTACACGAGGGGAGAAGTCTGCGAGAATCAACTTCGACCATCCTTCCCTAGAAGGAATGAAATCGAGTGACCTGATAAAACTGAATGAAGCAATCAGTGAGTTGAAAGGCAACGTCAAGTTCGTCATACTAGATGAAGTTCAAAATATAGAAGGCTGGGAACTCTTCGTCTCCAGATTACGAGAAACAAATATCGTTATCGTAACAGGAAGCAACTCCGAACTCATGTCGGAAGAATTAGCTAGTAGGTTAACGGGCAGATACGTGAGTTTCACCACTTTTCCTTTTTCTTTCAGAGAATATCTGAAATATCTCAACTTCTCGCCTAATGTTTATGAGGCCAGTGATAGAGCTAGGACTAGATTACACTTCGATAGTTATGTTAGAACTGGCGGTTTCCCGGAGGCTATAAGCTTTGGGGAAAGGTTTCTCGCACAGATATACTCAGACATACTGACGAAGGACATTGAGAGGAGATTCGGTATAAGGAACAGAGCCACCTTCAGGGAATTCTCCAGATACATTCTATCAAACGTTTCCAAGGAAATCAGTTTCAACAAACTGAAGAATGTCTTCGATCTAAAGAGCGTTCATACGGTAAGCAATTATCTTAGCTTTCTGGAGAAGGCCTTTCTGGTATTTGTCATTAACAAATATTCCGACAAACTGAAAGAACAAGTGAGGGGAAGGAAAAAGGTATATTCTATTGACACAGGGATGGCTATTGCCCTTGGTTTCAGGCCAACAGAAGACAGGGGTAGACTACTCGAAAATATAGTGGCGCTGCAATTGATTAGAAGAAAGCATTACTTCGACACTAGACTGGAAATTTACTACTGGAAGGACTATGCTGGAAACGAAGTAGATTTTGTTCTGAAGGAGGGGGCCTCCATAACACAACTCATCCAAGTTTCCTACAACATCGATGACACGGACACTAAGAAAAGAGAAGTCGACTCCTTGCTCACTTGTTCGGACAATCTCAAATGCGAAAACCTTCTAGTATTAACGAACGACTATGAAGATACTGAAAATTTTGAAGGCAAATCCATTCGATTCATTCCTATTTGGAAGTGGTCGCTAGGAGATTAAGACTAAAAGAACCCATCTCCAGCACGGTTATATTGCGACAATCTTAAAAGATTAAATACTCGCTATAAATATTAAACGGATACAATATGGACACTGACGTCACAAATCTCATCGGGGTCGAAATTTTCAGCGACAGGGGCTACAGACTCGGAACAGTGAACGACGTGATAGTCGATTTTGAAGCTCAAACAATTTATGGACTCTACGTCGAGAGGACGAACGACGGACTAGTTGAGGATGGAGTCTCAGTGCTCGTTCCGTACAGGTGGGTCAGAGCAGTTGGAGACGTCATAATCCTCAAGAGATTCCCAAATTTTGTGTCGGTATCAGCGAGTGAGTGACGCTCCGAATTTCTGACATTTAGAAATCAGCCAGGGTCATCATAGCACGCAATCACGGGTGTGTAAAGTAGCCTTCCTTTTCGTTTAGAACATTTACGTATCCGTATCTCTCAAACTGGTGAACCGTACCGAGATAGTTTACTGCATCTCTCTCGATCATTCCAGTATCCTCAGACCCATCGGGTTTAGTCACCTTGAAGGGGATTTCATTCCCTGAGAGCCAGTGTATGATGGGAACCTTCCCGAGAGGCTTGTTTGGGTTCCATTTCTGTACGTCTTCGTTGATGCTCGCACCTATGTACTCGATTCTTGATGATTCGATCTTGAAGAATCCAAGGTCCTTCAGTCTTACGAGCTCTCCGTCGAATTTCTGATGATCCTGTGATGTGATTATTATGGTTCCCTTACCGACGGTGTAGGATCTGTTCCTGTGCTCCCCCGATTGACTCGTCTGGGGGAAGAGGGGAATGTCCGCTCTCAGAGTTCCTTCGAAATCAAATTTCAATGATACGGGTTGGTTCACAAAGAAATGCCTCGGCGATCTGCTGTCTATGATCTTTCTGTTGAATGAATAGAAGATCTCCCACGAGAAAGTCGTGTCGACACTACCTATGCCAGATTCAACGTAGTATTTCCTGATCGCTAGAGGATCGAAACCTCTCTTCTTGAATGCGACCAGAGTCCCGAGTTTGGGGTCGTCCCAACCGGAGAATTCTCCGCTCCGTATCCCCTTCTTAATGAGTGAAGTCTTGAGGATAGTGTGCTCTATCGAGACCTTCCCGTAGTGCAGATAGTACGGAAGTTTCCAGTCCCTATATCCGAAGATGTACTTCTGTTTCTCCGTATTGGCTATGTGATCTTTTCCACGAATCACGTGCGTCAAACCAAGGTAGTGATCATCCACTGCCACTGAGAAATTCATCATAGGATACGCCCTGTACTTGTCCCCTTCCAGCGGGTGAGGCGTGTCTATCACTCTGAAGGCAATGAAATCCCTTATCGCTGGGTTTGGATGGTTGAGGTCTGTCTTTACCACTGCATAGACCTCTCCTTTTTCGTAACCTCCAGAGACCATTTTCTCCCACCTTTCCAGGTTCTCTTCAGGTGTCTCGTCCCTCTCCCTGATGGGGAGGCCCCTCTGTTTGTTAGACTTGAACTCTTCCGTCGGAGTCGTGGCCACATAGGCATTTCCAGCCTCTATCAGTTTTTTCATTTCGCTGTAGTACAGATCAAACCTCTTTGACTGTATTACCAGGTCCGTGAAATTCACACCTAGCCACCTGAGATCTTCCTGGATCATCTGATATGCATCAAGTTCGATGTTCGCAGGATTGGTGTCTTCGATCCTCAGTATGAGTTTACCACCGTACCTCCTGAGATATTCGTCGTTCAGGATAGCCATCCTTGCGTGACCGATGTGCAGGGGTCCTGAGGGAGACGGGGCCATCCTCATAACCACTCCACCCTTCTCGACGTTGGGCAGATCCGGGAGCCGCTTCTCCTCGTCTCTTGCCTTGGTGGCCAACAGTTCAGGAAAGTCCCTCTTGACTATCTCGCTCATCTCTTCTTTTGAAAGGGAGTTTACCTCCTCCACTATTTCTCTTATACGCGGTATCAACGATTTGAGATTCTTCCTTTCGTCAGGAAATAATGCGACTACCTTCGAGACGACCGAATTAGAGTCGGCCTTTCCATCATGCTCCAGCGCGTTGAAAGACGCTATTGCCCTTATCTTTTCTTCCACCTATGTTCGCCTCCATTGCTTTCTTGAGTCCCTCAATTCCTTCCCCAGTGGCACAAGAAATCTTCAGATTCTGGCTCTCCGTTGTCTGCAGGTCCAACTTGTTTTCCACGACCAGTACATTCTTTCCGAGCTCCTTGATGGATTCGCACAGCCGATTCTGGTCTTCGAGTCGATAACCGCACTCTTCCGAGGGGTCAATCATGCACACGACAAGGTTCCCTATGTTGTCGATTGCTGCCAGTGCGACTCTCTCAATTGCGTTGTGGTTCTTTCTGTTCAATAGCCCTGGGACGTCAAGAACCTCGTAGATGCTCGTACCCATCTTCATCATGCCGACGTTGATGTCCTTGGTTGTGAAAGGATAGTCTGCGATCTCCGGATTGAGGTTTGTGAGTTTCGAGATCAGGGATGATTTTCCGACATTGGGAAAACCGGCAATGATGATTATCTTCATCTCTCTACTGACCTGAGGTACCTTCTTGAGTGCCTCCCTCGCTTCCCTTAAGAAAGATAGGGACTCATCGAGATCCTCGATGACAGAAGAGAACCTTCCATAGAAGGAAGACCTGAATCTCGCTATAACGGTCAGGCTTGGTGCCTTCTTTATCCCCCTGATCGAGTTTGTTGCGAATTCGGCAATCTTGCTCCTCGCCCACTTCAGGTTGTTCAGCGACCTTTCGTACTCCCTTCCGTTCACCATTATGAACAGGACGTCACGTTCAAACCTGTCCAGGTCGTCGAACTTTGGGAACCCATCGTACACCCTGCCTACAGCTTTAAGTGCAGTGGATTCCATTAGCTTGATCTTCTGAACTGAGATCGATTTGAGTTTATTGATGAAATTTGGCAGGTATATGTTCTGGACTTTCTTTATGTCCTTGAAGCTCCTCTCAATTATCTCCTTCGAATCGGGAACAGTTGGAATCTTATCGGGTATCAATACATGACCTCTCTAATGTCGATCTCTCCCATCACCACAGGCATCTTAATGCCTATGTTTTTCAGGATGGTCGGGTGTACCTCTCCGAAGAAACCAATCTTTCTGCCATTGATCGAAATACCAGCAACTCTACCGGGCACGTACATCGCCTGTTCGTCCCTTGTCATCTCATAATTTTCTATGCCGAGATCTTCAAGGACGCTAACGAATATGCCCTTTATCTCCGAGAATGAGGCTGACTTATCCGCTATTCCTATTCCCAGCACGTCGGTTTCCATTCTGTCCACGTACACGCTTCCGATTTCAAATATCCTCTGTGGATACGGATTTCGGAAATTATTGACGAATGTTTGCATCAGGGATGGAGACATCCTGGTCCTGATGGAATCCTGTTCCTGACTGACCGGGTTGAGTATTTCCATCCGGTTATCATTGAATCCGTACACGGAATTGTATTTGCTGTTGACAAGTGAGCTACTGACGGTCTCATTGAGATCGTATCCCACCAGCAGATGTCTCAGTTTGCTCTCGATAGCCCTTAGAGAGTTTTCCTTTCCGTAGCTGACGAATCCCTCCTTTCTCCTCTGCACCCGATCGTACCCGAGTCCCTTGAAAATATCCTCGATAATGTCCACCTCTGCAATTATATCAGTCCTGTACAGAGGTACAACAACGTTCCCTTCCCTGAACCCGTATCCCATCTTCTCCAGGGAAGTTGTTATCTCCTGTTCGGAGAGCTTATAACCAAGTAACTTTTTGACTGCCTGACCCGATATTTTTCTCTCGTGGTATTCCAATCTTGGTGATACTGCGTCGTTAAGCTTCAACGTGGAAATCGTTCCAGAGGGATAGGAGAGTGCAGTCAGCACGAGGACCATCGTCCGATCGACTGCGTTCTTGTTAGTTCCTTCGACGTCTACGAGCAGATCTACGGTGTCCTCTGTCACCGTAGTGACGGCGGAGTTTAGAATAGGTGGAAGGGAAATTATTTGTCCATCCGAATCAATGATCCCGGGTATCTTCTCTCTCACAAGGTCACCATATTCGATTGCCTTGGGATGCTGTTTCATGAATCCATCTATCTGGACTTCCTCAGTTTCCTTGAGAGGTACGAACTTCTCGTTTCTCGAAACTTCTCTGTAAGTAATTGGGAATTTCACTTTCTTTAGATCGTGGAGACCGATAGACGAGAGTCGTCTGTGCCTGCCAACTGTAAGGTCGATCTTCTCCTGAAAGTCGATTAATTCCGGCATCAGGTTCTTCAGTCTGCACCCTCGCACTATGCCCACAGAGAAGTACTGCCTGTACTTCGGTGGGAAAGAATTCACCTGCAGATCTTCATTATTGATCGTTTGAGTTGAGAATTTCTCGACCTGGTCGAAAGCCCGGATCGCCCTTGTAACCCCCTGAATTGAGTACAGATCTGGTCTGTCGGGATTGAATTCCATAACTATGTCTCCGTTCTCTTCCTTGCCCTCTCCTCCCAGAAGCCAGGGAACCTTGACCAGCCTGTCTTTTGGTAGACCGGAGAACTCGAGGAGCTTCCCTTCGTCAAATCTTATCAATACCATTTAAGATGGGATGTATAATCTATATTTATAAGTAAGGAAAATACGATGGAGATAACCGATCCGATGCTCTTAAAAAAGTATTTATTAACTCAAACGTTGCCGATAGAAGAGATGGTAGTGTTTGGCTAAGGACAAAACAAGCAGAGTTGCCTCGAAGAAAGTGAAGGACAAGTGGAAGGCAAAGAGTTGGTATACGATACTCGCCAACGAGTCATTTGGAAAGAAGGAGATCGGCAGTTCGCCGGCCTCATCCCCAGAAGAAATGGTGGGAAGGGTCTCAGAGGCGTCCCTCTCCGACATAACTGGAGATTACAAGCAGAGCCACGTCAAGCTGTTTTTCAGGATCACAAAGACCGAGGGCGACAAGGCCTTCACCGAATTTGAGGGTCACGAGATAAATCAGGACTACATCAGAAGGATGATCAGGAGAAGAAAGACCAGGATCGATCTCGTGGTCGATGCTGTTACATCAGATCACGTCAACATCAGGATTAAACCACTCATCGTTGTGGACAGGAAGATCATAAATAACGTTGAGACTGGCATCAGGAACAAGGTGGCGGAATTCTTGAGGACGAAGGTAAAGGAACAACCGATAAGCCAGTTTGTCGTCTATATGTTTTCGACACAGATCTACAACGACCTTTATGATCAAATTAAAGTAATCTACCCGGCAAAGAAGATTGAAATAAGGAGTTCAGAAATTTTCGAACCTACCAAAGCAATTGTAAGGGAAGAGAAACCAGCAGAAGAGCCGGTGGAAGAAGAGGAAGAGGAGTCTGAAGCCGGGGTAGCTTAGTCGGTGGAGCGCCGGACTCATAGGGATTAAAGCTAAAATTTCCGGAGAAATCCGGAGGCCCTGGGTTCAAATCCCAGCCCCGGCATTCCTGTCAATTCTAAGGCTCTGTACCGTCTCCTAATTTCGTTAACTAAGAGTGTTTGAGAGCTGGGTTTGAAGCTTCTTCAAAGGAGGACTGGCTTGCTCTTAAGCAGTGAATTTGCTCCCGCATAGATCAAGACCACTCCAGCAATCGAGACGAACGGGACAAATATGCCTACGATGAGCAAAATTCCCGCCGTTCTGAATGTGGATTTATTGAAGTGAGTCTCGAGCCTGAAGGGACCGACTATGAGTGCCAGTATTTCCCCGATGAAGCTCAGGATAGATCCCACTATAAGCACTGCAGCAATGCCAAATGCCAATGCGAGAGGTGATGCAAGGAAGATTGCGACCGGTACGAGCGCAATCGAACCTATTACTATGATAATGAGGCCGATAAAGATCATGTTCACGCCGTTATATGGCGATGCAAACTCTCCAGATATTCCTTTGAGAATCCTGTAGCCCCTCCTTAGAAAGACTAATGATGCGAGCATCAGTATTGCGGATGTTATTCCAAGTCCACCAAGCATCAGTTCGGTTCCAAGGTTGTTATAGGCGGCTGTCGATGCAGTTGATGGAGTGAGAAATGAGGAAAGAAGCTTTGATAATGTCAGC
>JAJYMI010000042.1 GCA_021787125.1 Thermoplasmata archaeon
GACCCAAACGGAAAGTACTACTCTCCGATCCGGAATTGTAGGTTTTTGGGGAATCGTATTTTTCTCGGTTGTCGCCATGGCACCGGGAAGCATATATCTGCTCGCCTCTACTACTTCATTGGTCTACGCCGGGCAGGCTGCTCCGCTGACGTTTATCGTAGGTACAATCTTGATGTTTTTCAACGTTATCGCGGTCTACGTTTACACTACCAAGGTTGCTAATGCCGGAGGATTCTACAAGTTCGTTGAGAAGGCCACCCGAAACTCTACCATTGCGAGAATGACTGCCTGGATACAGTTCCTGGGGCAGATGCTGCCGTTCATAATAGGGGCAACGGTGTTTGCGTGGCTTATAGATGTGAGCGTCAACGTGCTCTTTGGTATCACGCTGCCAGTCTATGTTCCATTCCTGGCGAGCTTCCTAACCATCGTATATCTATTCCTTGTAACCTATTTCGGAGTCAAGGTTTCCGTCAGGCTCGCGATAGTGGTTGGCATCGCACAGATGGTCTTCGTTTTTATTGCGGGGATGTACATACTATTCCACTCGTCTTATAACTCGGTACAGGTCTTCAACATAAACAAGTCTGCGGGCGGTCTTTACGGCTTCTTTGTCGGCACCATAACAGGACCCGTTACGGCCTATATCGGCTACTCCTCAGTGGTAGGTTTTGCAGAAGAAGCCAAGTTCCCGAAGTCTACCATGAAGAAGGCGATAGTCACCTCCCTTCTCATAACAGCCGTTTTTGAAACACTGATTATGTATGCAATTACCGTCGGAACCGCTCCTTCCAACCTCTCAAGCATAGCGAACACCTATGCACCTGCCCTATTCCTGACAAAGCAGTATATGGGTGTTGCCTTCGCATCAATAGTGCTGGCTGTAGCTCTTGTCGGGGAGATAACCTCTCCGCTAACGTTTGGCAGCTCAGCCGCACGAGTAGGATTTGCTCTTGCAAGGGATGGTGTTTTCCCTCGCTCATTCGCCAAGGTCCACAAGAAGCACGGAACCCCATACATCTCGACAATTTTCGTCTTTGTCTTTTCGTTGGTGGTTAGCGTCGTGACTCAGCTCGTTCTGGTCTCCATCTACGGAGTTGAAACTGGTTTCTTCTACTCGATAATCTTCTGGGTGGTCGCACTCACCTTCATGAACCTGCTCTATCACGCGCTCGTGAACGAGACCCTCCCGTTCCTAATGCACAGACTGAAGGAGCTCAGCTTCGTCAAGCACATCCTAGGTCCGACCATAGGGACTGCAATCACTGTTCTGGTCTTCTACTACACGTTCCTTGGAATTTCCTCCCCCGTGGTTTACATCATTCCCATAATCGTTTTGTGGCTTGCATTCGGCATCTGGCTCGCGATTAGAAAGAGAAACGTGAGGTCTCTAGATGTGGATCAGACTGAGCCTGGTTCAGGCAAGAGGTAGACATAATAGGTGTGAACACCAACAGAAATCGTTTGGCTCAGAATAGACAAGAGCTAGTTTCGTCAAGTCCGATACTCGCGGAGACACTACTGTTTAGTACTATCATTTCTATAGACAACGAATGCGTGGCTCGCGTTCTGAAGAATTGCGAAACAAGAGCGAAACAGTCGATATGATGGATGGAATGGAATATGCAGCGGTAGCCATAATTCTCTGCAGGAACAGATTAGTCATAGAGAAGAGAAGTTCAACTCGGAACGATCCGTGGTCAGGTCAGTTCTCTCTACCGGGGGGACACTACGCAAAAGGAGATAAAATACTGAGAGAGACGGCTATAAGGGAAACACTAGAAGAGACGGGCATTGACCTCAAAAAGAATTCGGAATATCAGGGGCACTTTGGACCTTTTACTCCACAAAATCGCAAGAACCTTGAGGTGTATGCGTACGTGTTCGAAATACCCGAACCTCAACAACTGAGATCGTCCGAGGAATCCGAATATCTCTTATGGGTCGAACTGTCAGAGCTACTATTGTCCGAAGGAAATTACGGAAGATCTTTCAAGATAAAGAACGGAATAATCTGGGGACTTACAGAGAGAATAATTGAAAGATTTCTGGAACTTTACGATTTAAACCCAGAATAAGCTATGGAATTCCATTAATGAAGACCGTTCCGCAGTGATCACAGAATCCATTTCCATTTAGACGTTCTGTGAGCGTACGTAGGTCTCATAGAAAATTATTAAATTTCGCAGCTATTATCAAACAGTGAAAGGCAAGAGGATTCTGATCACTGGTGCTGCTGGATTTATCGGTTCTAACCTTGTTGAGTCTTTGGTAAGAGACAATTCTGTCATTGGAGTGGACAATCTCTCCTCTGGCAGGGAAGAGAATATTGCAGAATTTCTTTCATCCAAGAATTTCACTTTCAAAAAGTTGGACGTAAAAGACATTGACGGATTGAAGAGAGAGATGGAGGACGTGGACATCGTGTTTCACCTGAGCGCAAATGCGGACGTCAGAAAGGGGTATGGTGATTCAGGCGTAGATTTCAGGGAAAACGTCCAGGCTACTTATTCAGTGCTGGAGGCAATGAGATCAAAGGACGTCAAGGAGATGGTCTTTTCATCCACCAGCGCGGTCTACGGAAATGCGGAGATCATTCCGACTCCGGAACTATATGGACCGTTAAAGCCGATATCGCACTACGGGGCTTCGAAGCTTGCTGCGGAAGCTTTCATCTTCAGCTTTTCCAGCAACTACGGCTTCAAGTCGTCAATATTCAGGTTTGCGAATGTTGTAGGCAAGAAGGGGACCCATGGGGCAATTGCTGATTTTATAGAAAAACTGAGAAAGAACAGAACTACTCTCGATGTACTGGGAGATGGGACTCAAAAGAAGTCCTACATCTACGTCGATGACTGCGTGAGAGGTATCATCGAACTTCACGGGAGGGAGGATGGACTGTTCAACCTTGGAACGAGGGGCAGGACCACCGTGGCAGAGATAGCAGAAATGACAGTTGCAAAGTATTCACCCGGTGCAAGGATCAACTATGTTGGTGGACCTGGTGGAGCAGGATGGGTAGGAGACATCAAGTACGGAGGGCTGGACATCACAAAAGCCCTGAGAAACGGATGGAAGTACGAGATAGAAAGCAATGACGCGGTAAAGAAGGCGATAGAGGATGCAGGGGCTTCCAAATGAAGGTTCCTACGTTCGTCTCATCACTGGACAACATAATGAAGGGTGGTATACCTGAGGGCAGCTCGGTTCTGCTTCTTGGAGAACCCGGTGCTGGAAATTTCGAATTTTCTCTCACATCCGCAGTAAATCTCGCAAGAGCCTTAGATGGTAAAGTCCCAAGGGATCTAGAGAATTATGAAGTAGAATTTCCGGAGGGAATTCTATACGTATCGTTCTCTAAACCCGCAGCCGAAATCCTGAGAACACTCTCCCTTTCTCTGGAAGAAGGACTGTCTTCCAGCCTCAGAAAGAGAGTCTCCATCCTAGACTTCTCCAGGCTCTATTACGCCCAGACCCAGGTACCCACCTCGTGGATAGGCGGAGGCACTATAAGGGACAAGGAGAGTCTGGTAACATCGTTCTTCAAGGAGATAGAAAAGGCGGGAAAAAGGAAGCTCATCATAATAGACTCGTTCACCGATCTCATCACGAGCAAATACTTGGAAGAAAAGACCATGTTCGACATATCGAGGGGGATCGCTCGAGCGAGCAAGCTGTGGCATTCTACCGTGTACGTCCTGATGACATCAGGTATCATAGATAAGAGGGCTGAAAACATAATGATGGAGATATTCGATGGCACTCTGCTATTCGAATGGAATACCGCCGACAGGTCCAGCAAGAGGAAGAGATACATGACAATTCCTAGGTTCACCGGGGTCTTGCCAATAATTGAGCGGGAGAAGATAGAGAGATTCGACACGGAGTTTGACTACAAGACTGGGATGATTGTGCTAAACACAACGAAGGTGAGATGATGGAAAACGTTGACACTGGGGTAGAAGGACTGAATGCAATGCTCGGAGGAGGAATTCCAGAGGGGAGTTCCACACTGGTTTTAGGAAGCTATGGTGCAGGCAAGACTACGATGGGTATACACTTTGCCCATCGGGGAGCGGCAAAGGGTGAGAGTGTGGTATATTTCACCCTGGAAGAGAGAAAGGAGAGCATAATCCTCGCGTCAAAATCGTACAACAGGGATTTCACTCCCTACCTCGACAAGAGCCTGTTCCTACTCAATCCCGACACCGTGGAATTTGTGGAAATGTTGAAGACGGAGGGTAACTTCAAGGCAAATCTCGAAGCACTCAAGCCAAAGAGGATAGTTATAGACAGCATCTCCCTGATCCTCATGGTCGCAGAGAATGACGTGCTCAAGAGGAACGTCATAATCAACCTGTCCAACGCACTGAGAGATCTCAGGGTGACATCTCTTCTGCTCGCAGAATCTAATGTCTCCTTCCCTTATTCGAGCCGGGACGGACTCGCAGAATTTGTGTCAGATGGCGTCATCTCGCTTCAGAACAAGTATGATGACAACATCGGTTCAACAACGAGCATAATAAGAGTTCTCAAGATGCGACTGACAAATCACGATAGAAAAGCGAGACCATACACAATAGGCTCAAATGGAATAGAGATACTAGCAAAATCAGAACTGTTCCAGTGACCTGTCGCTAAAACAACCCGAATTCGACTCGCTTTCCCGGGGTCCTTATCCAGTAGTCTCCGATTTCTGACGTGTTCTTTACGTGAGTTCCAGCGCAGGCACACACATCAAGACCATCTATCTCCACCACCGAAACTTCGGTGATTGACTTTGGAAGTTTGTCCAGGTTGCATCTCGCCATCACTCTTGGATCAAGGTCTTCTCTCTTGACATCGTATCTTCTCAGGTTTCTTGCAACCTTGTTGATCCCGTAGCCCTCGTCCCTTATCTTGATGTCGCCCGAGTTGCTCTCGATGAATCCATAGGCAGGAAAAACTTCTGTCACAAGCGATCCATAGCCATCCGAGAACATCACCGCAGAGATCGCGTGTTGGAGAGTGTGCATCTTCATGATCTTGTACCTTCTCTCCCAGTCGACTATGAGTGTTCCTCCGTCAATTGACGCCTCGACACTCGAAAGATGCAGAACGTTCTTTCCCCTCTTCCTGACGTTGTAGATCGGAATTTTCTGGTTTCCAGATATCAACACTCCCCTGTCCCCGGGTTGTCCGCCCCCCTGATAGTGCATTATGGTCTTGTCTAGAATGTATCCCCCGTTCTCGTAACCGAGAACTTTCACATCTATTTCTTTCAGGTAGGAACCCTCTATTCCCTGGAGGTAGAGTAACTTACCTCCATCACTCAATAAATGTTTCACCCTTCTTGTAGCTACCCTTTATCTCGTCAATGATCAGGTCTCTGTTTCTTTTCAGCTGACTCTCGTACCACTTTGCAATGACGCTCAGCAGAACGTCTTCCAGTTCCTCGACCTTCGCTACCTTCATCGGCGATTCGTAGAGAATGTGCTGGGTGATGTATCTGTGCCATCCCGTATACCTGTCATACTTCTCCCCCTCTGAAAACTCGAATAGCGCGGATATGCTCTCGTTCTCCTCTTTCTTGTAGATTATCTTGATCGTGTCCCCGACCCTTTCCACCTCTCCCGCCGTGTCCTTGAAAGTTATGTTGCTAACGTTCTCGAAGGTGAAATCGTTGCTCAGCTGGAATTTTTCTGGATAACTGGTAAATTCTAGCCACTTGCTGGGAGGTGGGTCTATAGTGAAGTGGATATTTTGCTTGTTGAATCTTACCCAAGTTTGCCATAAATCTGTTAGGAGTTTCTTGTTGAATTCTGATTTCTTACCAGTAGTAAGTGAACTCTCCTTCATGACTTCCTTTTCCTTCTTGGTGAGTTGCTCGTCAAGTTTCGAAAACCAGTCCTTCGGTTGCTCAGTTGCTGGCATTTATATCGGAAGAGTATTAATTATGAAATATTAAACCTTTAAGCTAAGATGTCAGTTACTTGCAAGCACTGGAATTTATAGCAATGCTATCTTTGCGTCAATTCGGAAAGTAACGATCTCGTAAATGATAGGATCACCGGGATACGAAAGAGGGGGTGGTCAAATTCCAACTGGTGGTATCAATACTGCACCTCCAACTCCCAATCAGAGAAAGGATTTGATACCATAGAACAGCATAATCCCAGCGAACGCTACAAGAATGACGAAAGAAAATGCCTTTATGATTGGCGAATACCTGTTTCCAACTTTGTTCATGGCGTAAGGAAACAAAGTAATCCAGCTCAGCAAACCACAGAAGAATCCCACAATCGACATGATTGACAATCTTTCTATCAGAAACAGTCCCACCGTCACCCACCAGATTATCTGGAATGGATTGGTAATTCCCATAGTCAAACCTACAAAATAGTTCCCCTTGGGAGTCTTTGTAGGCATCTTGGACCGAATAACGGAGAGAGCGAGGTAGATCATTACAACAGCGCCAAGGATGTATAGATACTTGAATGTCCAAGCAGGTATGGCCAGTCGACCGAAATACAGAATCACGAGGAAGACAAGATCTGCCGTCATCGCCCCTGATCCAACACTGGTCCCGTGAAGCTTGGACTTCGAGGATTCGTTCATGATAATCGCGTTGACTGGTCCAGGAGGGGCAGCAAGAGAAAGTCCCAGAACGAAGCCAACCAGTATCACGTACAGATCGCTCAAAATCACGTACTTCTAATTTGCAGTCCGTATTAAACTCTTACTTCAAAAATCAAGAGACATTTCAAGACACCGCAGCCGGTGGAGAGACTATTCTCATCAATCTAACGTCTTTTCGTGGGACGGCTTGAGTAGATTATGCTCCGGCCGGGATTTGGACCCGGGTCGTCGGCTCGAAAGGCCGATATGCTTGGCCGGACTACACTACCGGAGCGTGACCGAACGATAACCTTGCTTCTTATATATTATTAGCGCTGTGGGGGATTAGTCCATCCGGAAAACGGTGCATTTCAACAGTGATGTGGTCAATGCTAAGCAAAGAATAAATGCGGGGCGATCAAAAAGTGTGCAGAAGGGCCTCCTCTGGGAGAGGGCAAGGTCCGCAAGAAGGACAGTGGATTCTCAATAAACAATAAAATTAAAGTAACCAATATCTCTTACATACCAAACTCCTGAGGGAATTTGAATGAATTTGAACGTTGAGACATACATGACTAAGAAGCCATTTATGCTGAAACTGCCAGCTTCTGTTTCCGATGCAATGCAAATTATGGCAAGCAAGGACGTCGCAGCGGTACCTGTAGTGGATCCCAAGTCGAACTATGCAGGCATCGTGTCGAGGAGGGACATACTGGAGCATCCAAAGGAAGATGAGCTCTCACTCCTAATGCGTACAGATCTTCCAACTCTGACATCCAAGGATCCTCTTGAAAAGGCGGTCAGCATTTTCACCAAGATTCTGAGGAGACACCTGACTGTCGTGGACAGCAAGAAAGTCACCGGAATCTTAACTCCATACGATATCCTGGACGCGGTCATAATGAAGAAAATGGACGTTCCAATATCCAAGCTGATAACGAGGACTGCTATACCTCTACACATAAAGTCAACAGCGAAGATGGTCGAGAGAGTCATAAAACTGACCAAGGTAACTGCTTTCCCTGTTCTCGACAACAACGGGAACCTGAAGGGACTTGTAACGGAGAGAGACCTCTTGAACGGGGCCAACCTCGATTCAAAGACCGTCTCGACGCAGCTCGGCATCGGAGAGGATGACGATGCGTGGAGCTGGGAGAGCCTCAGAGACGTTTACACGTTCTATTATACAATAAGGGACCTGGAGATTCCAAATGTCGAGGTCGAGAAGATAATGGTAAAGAGCCCCATATCTATATTCGAGGGAGCATCCGCATACGATGCCGCGAAGATCATGAAGAAGAACAAATTCACCCAACTGCCAGTGAGAGATGTGGACGATGAACTCAGCGGAATGGTTTATGACTTTGACGTTATCTCATCATTGATACAATGAAGAGTGTGGACCAGGAAGAAATCTCGAGAAGAAGAGGAATATATTTCCAGGGATTCGGAATCTACGGGGGGCTGTCTGGACTCTATGATTATGGTCCATATGGTTCTAGAATAAAGGACAAGGTCATCAGTGAATGGAAAGAGACAATGCTATCGGAGGGGAATGTTGCAGAATTCGATGGCACAACCATAACTCACACAGATGTTCTCAAGGCATCGGGGCACTACGACAGATTTTTTGACTATTCCGTAGAGTGCGAGAGCTGCCACACGAAGTTTCGAGCAGACGACCTGGTGGAGAAGAAGGGAGTACCCGCTGTCTTGGACAGACAGTGGCTCCAGGACAAGATAAGAGAACTGGGAATCAAGTGCGAGAGGTGTCAGGGTGACCTGGGTGAGGTCAAGATTCAGAAGCTAATGTTCTCGGTCGACCAGGGGGAGGGCATGGAGCCGCTATTCCTGAGACCAGAAACGGCACAGGGAATGTTCGTCAACTTCAAGGAATACTACAGGTTCTTCAGAGAAAAGCTTCCATTTGCCATGATAACGGTTGGGAGGGGTTACAGGAACGAAATATCACCGAGAAGGGCCCTCTACCGACTGAGGGAATTCAATATGATGGAGTGCGAATCCTTCTTCGATCCTCAGAACGAGATGTGGATCCACGATCCAGCCGACGATGTGAGAGTGGCGTTCTTGACGACCGATGGCGTGGAAATCAAGGCTTCTCCTAAAGAGGCTCACGAGAAGGGGATTGTCAAGAGTCAACCGATGGCGTACTTCATGGGACTCGCACTACGTTTCTATTCCAGAGTGGGAATAGATCTAGAGAGAATGAGATTCAGGAAGCACAGAAAAGAGGAACTGAGTCACTACTCTTCGGAAACATGGGACGCAGAAGCGCTGACGGACCTAGGGTGGATTGAGATCACCGGAATTGCTCACAGGGGGACCTACGATCTCACCAACCACATGAAGCATTCTGGGAAGGATCTCTACGCGCAGCGAGTGATCCCAAAGAGAGAGGTGAACAGGGCGATTAAGGAGATAGACTATCAGAAGGTGAAATCCGAATCACCAGAGAGCTCTGCGAAGATCATAGCTGCATTGAAGGAAGGAAAAACTTCCATAACGATCGGAAACCAGGTCATAGATCTGAACAGATTTGTCACAGAGAAAGAAGAGAAGGTGACCATTGATAGGGAGGACTTTGTGCCGGTGGTGATAGAACCAGCCTTCGGTTTTGATAGAATCTTTTACACAATTCTTGATCACAACCTTTCATCGAGGGAGGACTCCGGATATGTGCTGTTAAAGATACCTTATACGATATCCCCCTACAACGCTGCAATCCTCCCGCTGATGAACAAGGATGACCTTGACACGAAGGCAAGGTCGATCTTCGAGGATCTGCTAAAAAAGAAGTTTTCAGTCATTTATGACGACGCGGGGTCTATCGGTAAGAGATACTCCAGGTACGATGAGGTAGGAATCGTCTACTGCATAACGATAGACTACGATACGATAAAGGGTGGAGATGTCACAATAAGACACAGGGATACCAAAGAGCAGGTCAGGATCAAGATCGAGGACATTCCGGACTATCTGGGAACTGATCCATGGGATGGGAAGAAGAATTAGAGGGAGCGCTGACAAAGGCTGTCAGCGATGTTCCAGACAGGGTCGGAGTTCTCTTCTCCGGAGGACTCGACAGCTCACTACTTGCCCATCTGTTTAGGAAGGTGAACAAAGACGTTCGACTGTATTCTTCCTGTACGACCGGTTCTCACGATGAGACTTGGGCGAGGAAAGCTGCTGACGCTTTGGGACTACCGATAGAGGTTCTCACAAGAAACGATGATGAGATTCTGGAAGGAATCAGTTCTATTAAGAGCATAACTGGTGAAAACTCCTC
>JAJYMI010000065.1 GCA_021787125.1 Thermoplasmata archaeon
AACTTATTGCGTCCTTCATTGCCTCCAAATCGCTCGTACTACCCATGACAACTGAGACCTTTCTCATGCTATTCGTCTGGTTAAACGCTGAACGAATATATAGGTAATGTGCTCTGAGAGGTGAAGTGACAAAAAATATGAATATCTTGTTACAATTTTTTAGAGATGGTAACCAAGGACGAAGTATACGAGGTACTGAAGACCGTCAGTGACCCGGAGATAGGAGTGGATATAGTGAATCTGGGTCTAATCTACAACCTGGACATTGATAACGATAAAGTGAGCATCAGAATGACCATGACAGCCCCGAGCTGTCCGGTAACAGACTGGATTCTGGTAGAGGCGCAAAAGAGAGTGGAAGAACTACCGGGAGTAAAGGAGTGCGACATTGAACTCGTGTGGGAGCCTCAGTGGAACCTCGACATGATCTCGGACGAAGCTCGAAAGATGCTCAACATGTGATTGTAGAAATCTTAACCAGAGTGCTATCTTGTTGCAATAACTATGAGTTCTTCTGGCCCAAGAGTTTCGATAGATGGATCGTCGACTATTGGTCTCTTGCTTAAGCTTATCAACCCGATTTCATTGATTTAAGCGATCTCATCCTGCTGATTGCAGAAGATAAAAAGGGAATCACCAACTGCCTGAAAAAGGCGGTTGGAGACTCCAGAAATTGTTTCAAGAACGGGCTAGTTTCTTCCGTATTCCTTTGTGACTACCTTTATGTCAGCTGGTCTCTTGGCTATGTGTCCGAGCTTTATTCCGTATATCTCTCTGATTCCGGATGAGTAGGCGGTGTCCAGCAGTCTCTGGGAAACTATCCCACCGGTTACGATTCTTGTATACTTCTTGTCAACGGAATCGAACTTCTCTATGACCTCGTTGAGCGGAAGCTTTCCTATCAGTTCCCACGCGTCGTCGTAGAACCTCACTTCCTTTCCCTGAGATGCCTCATCGAGTATCTTCATGTACGCCTTGACGCCCTGCGCCTTCTGTCCGCTTTCTGCGGAGGCCGCAGGTCCGTTGTTCTTATATTCGCCATTGGCAGCGACCTGGGCGGGTTCTTCCTCTCTCTTCTTGGGAGCTGATTCAGCTCTTGTGTTGAGTGTTTTGAGCTCCTCCTGCATTCCATGGGACGCCAGATACTGATCAAGCGGTGATTTGTCTCTGAGGGCCTTGACCACCTGCTTGTAGGTCAGTTCCTCCACTTCGAATCCACTTGGCGCCCTTGCAACGAAGTCAAGGTCGGCTACCTGTAGAAGCTCCTTGAGTATGAGGTCTCCTCCTCTGTCTCCATCCAGGAAAGCTGTGGAAGTCTTTTGTCTCGTAAGGTCGGAAATGGTCTTGGAGATGTTCGTCCCCTCCACTGCAATCGTGTTCTTAATACCGAATTTCAGTAGATTGAGAACGTCATTCCTGCCCTCGACTACGACAATTGACTCGCTCGAGTTCAGGTTGGGTCCTCCGGGCAGCTTGTCAGGGCCGTAGGCAGCAATTTCAGAATTCTCCACCTTGCTCCTGACTGTCTGGACCAGGTCCTCTCCCAGATTCTTGTTGTTAAGCAACATCTTCTCCAGGATCTCCTTGGCCCTCTCTATGACCTTCTCCCTCTTGGCAACTCTGACGTCTTCGACGCCAAGGACTTCTACCTTCGCCTTGCAGGGACCGATTCTGTCAATGGTCTCCAGGCTGGCGGCAACTATGCTCGTCTCTACCTGGTCAACTCCAGATGGAATGTAAACAGTCCCTTCCGATTTGCCGTTCTTCGATTCTATGTCTACTTCTATTCTTCCTATTTTTCCCGATTTTTGCAAATCTCGTAAATCTAGTTCATCACCCAGCAAGCCCTCCGTCTGGCCAAAAATAGCTCCCACCACATCGGGTTTTTCTACTATCCCGTCGGTGACTATCTTTACCTTCATGAGATACTTGGTGATATTTGGGTCTATATTCATTTTTTATCACCTCTATTTTACTGTGAAAGTAATTTTTTGAAACCCTCACGTGGGGATTAATAAAGAGTGAAATATAATGTTTCCGTATTCAAATCGCTCACTCTTAGAAGTTGGCGAATACGTGACGAATATAGATATTATCCCATAATCGATATCGGCCCTTTTTTCGAGAGCATTTAGCAATATTTCTCTAACAGTCATCAAGACAAGCTATTTTAGGAACAATTCTAATGGACTTCAATGCGAAGAGTCGTCCTAGACAGCCTGATGTCGTTAGACGGTTACTACACAGATTCAAAGAACCAGATAGAATGGTTCCTCCCATTTGAAGAAGAGGACCTCGCCTGGTCTCACGAAATTCTTACAAGTGCAGGTTTATTGGTCCTCGGTCGCACAACGTATGACGAATTTTCCAGGTTTTTTCCGACACTGGATGCCGATGCGACGGGATGGGATCCATACGTAGTCGAACAGCTCAACAGACTTCCCAAGGTAGTATTCTCAACAACCCTAAACGACGCTGAATGGAAGCCATCGACTATAGTTCGTACGGACCCCACACAGGAGATCGCCAGACTCAAGCAGGGCACAGGGAAAGACATAGAAATCATTGGTAGTGGATCCATTGCTGCGGCAGCGATACGCGCTGGCCTGATTGATGAGTACAGGATTAGGATTCAGCCAATCATATTGGGATCAGGCAAGCTCTTGTTTCAAAATCAAGATGAACAGCGACGCCTCACCCTGTTGGAGGTGAAGTCATTCAAGTCAGGGGTGACTGCGCTCCACTACATCCCTCGAAGAGAGAAGTAAGAGACTATGAATTGTGTCCTGGACTATTGTAACGAAGGCATTATATAATGTTAGTGCATAGTCCAGTAAGTTTTGAAAAGGTGTATTGATTATGGAAGAACTTAAAACTGGAACGACAACACTTGCATTGGTGGTAAAGGGCGGTATCGTTATCGCATCAGACCATAGAGTCACAGCTGGTTACATGGTGGCCCACAAGGTGGGGAAGAAGGTCTACAAGATCGACGATTTCATTGGGATGACAACTGCAGGTCTGGTGGGAGATCTTCAGACTCTGGTCAGATATCTCAAGGCAGAGGCTGAGCTCTATAAGTACAAGAAAGGGACAAGAATAACTGTATCTGGACTGTCAACCCTATTGGCAAACATGCTCAACCAGACGAAGTTTGCTCCCTTCTATGTTCAGATAATAATAGCGGGTTATGATACTTCGCCGCACGTGTTCTCCATAGATGAGGCTGGAGGCTCCGTTGAGGACAAGTACGTCAGCACAGGTTCGGGTTCTCCATTCGTGTACGGCGTTCTCGAGGACGGTTATAGGGAAAATATGACTATCGACGATGGAATTGACCTAGCGATAAGGGCCATATCCACATCACTGCAGAGAGATGCAGCGACTGGAAATGGATTTGACATAGTCACAATCACCCAGGAAGAAGGATACAGGGAAATGACAAATGAGGAGGTTCAGAAGAGAACAAAGAAACTCAAATAGTCATAATTTTTATTATTTTTGATTTTAAAGAAGGAATTTTTAATGAAGTATGAAGAAGTCATTGCTATTACTAAGGAAAACTTAGAGACAATATTTCCAGGATTAGGGTACACCAGCCTGGATATGGAGGGCGCAAACGTAGTTCTCTACTCGAAGGAGAGCCACAAGTTCCTGGAGGACCCAGAGAAGATTAAGAAGCTTGCGCAGTCCATAAGGAAGAGAATAATCATAAGACCGGACGCTTCCTCTCTGGTGGAAGAGAAAGAGGCGGAGGAAAAGATAAGGAAGATAATGCCAGAGGACGTTTCAATATCCGACATCTTCTTTGAGCACGATTCTGGAGAGGTGTTGATTGAGGTCGATGATCCCGAGCGGATTCAGGCCTATGACTCCCAGATAATCGCGACGATCAGGAAGGACGTGAAGTGGGCTCCAAGGATAATAAGAACGCCCCCGATCAGGAGTGCCACAATAAAGATGGTCAGGGAATTCCTGAAGGCAGAGTCTGATGAAAGAAGAAAATTCCTGAGGAACCTCGCAAAGAGGATCTCCAGGGATCCGTTACCGGGAGAGAACTTCGCACGACTCACCTGCCTAGGGGCTTGGAGAGAGGTTGGTAGGGCATCCTCCCTACTCATGACGAAGAACTCGAAGGTAATGATCGACTGTGGGCTCGATCCTGCGGCGGTGGACACTGACGATCCTGCCAGCGGAGCCCCTTACCTGGGCGCTCCAGAGCTGTGGCCGCTTAACTCCGTCGATGGTGTAGTGCTTACGCACTCCCACATGGACCACAGCGGTTTCCTGCCATACCTCTTCAGCATCGGATACGATGGTCCCGTCTACATGACGGCACCTGCAAGGGATCTCCTGCTGCTCTTGTTGATGGACTACGTGAAGCTGGGGATGTCCGAAAACAGGAAGGTTCCGTACAAGATGGAAGACGTCAGGAGCCTGATCAGGCACACGGTGACGCTCAACTACAATGAGACAACGGACATATCGCCAGACGTCAGGGTCACGCTGAGGAATGCGGGGCACATCCTGGGTTCGTCAGTCGTGCACTTCCACATAGGAGAAGGGTTCCACAACCTGTTGATGTCAGGAGACATAAAGTACATGAACTCTTGGCTCTTTAACGCCGCGGACAGCAGGCTTCCTAGAGTAGAGACATTCGTGACGGAGAGCACATATGGTGGCAGGAACGATTTCCAGCCCAGCCGTCAAGAGGCTGGAGAGAGACTGGGCCAGATCATCAGGCTGGCTGCGGAGAAGAAAGGGAAGATACTGATTCCGGTCTTCGCTGTTGGCAGGAGCCAGGAAGTGATGCTTGTCCTTGAGGAAAAGTACAGACTGGGAGAGATACCGAAAATACCCGTTTATCTCGACGGGATGATATACGAGGCAACCAGTATCCACACCGCATACCCGGAATATCTGAACTCGAACCTGAGGGATCTTATAACCCGCAGGAAGGAGAACCCATTCCTCTCAGACATCTTCGTGAGAGTGGACGCACCAGAGACCAGGGAGAACATAGTGAGCGACGTCGGTCCGCTCGTGGTTCTGGCAACTTCCGGTATGATGAATGGAGGTCCAGTAATAGAGTATTTTTCAAACTGGGCAGACGATGAACGGAATTTCCTTCTGTTCGTCGGATATCAGGCCGAAGGTACTCTGGGCAGAAGAATTCTTTCTGGAGCAAAGCAGATCAACGTAAGGAAGAATGATGGCGTCAAAGAGGTAAAGATCGGGATGACCGTCGATACCGTCGACGGATTCTCTGGCCACTCGGACAGACGGCAGCTGATGAAATACATTGAAGCCCTGGAGTTCAAACCCAAGAGGATACTCGTGAATCACGGAGACGCAAACAAGGCAACGGAGTTCTCAAGAGCCCTGTCTCTAAAGTTCGGAGTGGAGAGCTACGCACCCTACAATCTGGAGACAGTGAGACTCAGGTGAGAAGAAAAGGAATTTTAAATATCAATTCCCTATACGGTTAAGGAAGGATGTACCAATGGTCAATTTCAAGGATATACCACCTGAGATGTTGATAAGGGAATTATCGAACAAGCTATCTAAGGAAATCCAGGAGCCCAAGTGGGTTAAGGAAGTGAAGACTGGACAACACAAGGAGAGGGGACCGAACGATGCCGACTGGTATTACATCAGAGTCGCATCACTGCTGAGAAAGGTTGCAGTCAACTCGCCAATAGGGATTGAGAAGCTTGCATCTGAATATGGCGGAAAGGTCGACAGAGGATCCAAAGCCCATCACGCGGGAAAGGGATCCAGAAAGGTCCTGAGGACTGCACTCCAGGATCTCGAGAAGATGGGATACGTCCTGAAGAACAAGAAGGGAAGGTCCGTTTCTTCGGCAGGGACAAAGCTTCTGAACGCAGCTGCAAAAACTGCATCAGGCGCGTTAAAAGAGAAAATTCCAGCGATCGAAAAGTACATTTGAGGTGTGACAGAGTTGAGTGACGACAGAGAGATCGAGGAAATAAAAAGGAAAAGGCTCATGGACCTGCAGAACCAGGCTGCAACCAACCAGGCCATGCAGGAAAGGGAAGACTCTCAACGCAGGGCCGCTGAAAGAGAGAGACAGGATGTCGTCAAGAGATTTGTCACGCCAGAAGCATACGAGAGACTGAATAATGTCAGGCTAGTGAAACCTGACCTAGTGGAGAACGTCGAAAACCAGATAATAATGCTTGCCCAATCAGGTCGCCTGAACAGGCTGATCTCTGATGCAGAGGTGAAGTCCCTCCTGGCAAGGTTATCGGAAAAGAGAGAGACTAAAATAGAGAGGAGATGAACGTATTTGGCTAGAAACAAGCATGTGGCGACAAAGAAAAGGCTGATGGCGAAAGTGAACGAGAACTCCAGGGTACCGGCCTGGGTAATGATGAAGACTAACAGGAGGGTCACCACGAATCCCAAGAGAAGGACGTGGAGAAGGAACAAGCTAAAGGAGTGATATGAATGGCAGAGAAAGAAGTTGAAATGACGATATCGTTAAGAGAAGTTGTTTATGTTTCGAGAAAGAGGAGGAGTTCGGCAGCCGTTTCGCTCCTTAGAAGCAAAGTGTCAAGGTTCATGAAGGTGCCTTCGGAAAACGTCTGGATAGACGATTCCGTCAACAGATTCATCTGGAAGAGAGGAATAGAGAAGCCTCCGCGGAAACTCAGGGTAAAGATACTGAAACTGGAAGAGGACAATTCCGCAGAGGTGCTTCTTCCAGATTAGGCATGATACAGATATCAAGGATTTTCAATTCTCCCTTCCTGGGGGTATACCTCAGGACGTGGGAGGACTATACGCTCGTTCCAAGGAATGCTGACCGGGACATCAAGAGTCTTGTGTCGCACTATCTGAAGACAGAGCCGCTCGAAATGACCATAGGGAGTTCTAAACTGCTCGGTTCACTGTCCGTGATTAATTCAAACGGGATGATTCTGAGCAACATCGCTTCGGAAGAAGAGATAGCTGTTATTCCGGATGGTCTCAACGTGGCAGTCCTGAAGGACAGTCTCAACGCGGTCGGAAACAACATTCTGGTAAACGACAGGGCGGCACTCATCCACGAAGATTTCAGCGATGAATCGGTCAAGGTCATCAGAGACGTTCTTGGAGTTGAAGTGTTCAGGGGAAGGTTCAAGGAGGTCAGGACCGTTGGTTCTTCCGGACTGATCACTAAATCAGGTCTCGTCATTCCTCCCAACATGACGGACGAGGAGATCGAGGAACTTGGGAAGATATTCGGTGCTAAGGGCAGGGTTGGGACTGCAAATTTTGGGAGCCTGTATGTCGGTGCTTCTGTTGTCTCAAACAGCAAGGGTGCCCTCATCGGAGAAGACAGCACCACCGTCGAGATTTCAAACATTGAAGAAGCGCTCAACCTATGAAGATAGAGCGCTGTTCCGGAGTCTATGAACCGGAAGACGACTCGTACCTGTTGATGGGCGTCGAAGAGATAAAGGGCAGGGTGCTGGAGATTGGGTGCGGCACAGGAATAGTGGGCTTGAGCTATGCAGAGTCCGGCGCAGGTGTCACGTTGGTCGATGTTTCGGATAGAGCGGTCCTCTGCGCTAAGCGGAATGCTCTGACTAATGGAATATCAGTAAACGTCGTGAGAACGAACCTATTTGATGGAATCAGGGGAAGATTTGATTACTGTATTTTCAACCCGCCTTACCTACCCAAAGATCCCCCTGACGATCGCTCCTGGACGGGAGGAAAGCAGGGTAACGAGGTGACCATGAGATTTCTCCGGGAATTCGATAAATTTTCCAAATACGCTTTTTATATAGAATCAACATTATCCCCAGTAAACAGGGATATGTTCAGCACACTGAAATTCCGAGTTGTGAGGAAGATAGATTACGAGTTCGAAGAGTTGAGACTTGTGAAGGTCACGTCGAATGCCCTCCATAGATGAAGAGATCAAGCAGCTGGAAGGCGAGATAAAGAAGACACAGTACAACAAGGCTACGGAACATCATATAGGAAGAATCAAGGCCAAGATAGCGAGACTGGAGAAGACGAGAGAGGAGAGGTCAAAGAAGGGAGGAGGAACCGGTTTTTTCATAAAGAAGGGGATCTACCCGAGCATCGGGTTGCTCGGTCCTCCCTCTGTCGGTAAGAGCAGCATACTGAATTCGATCACCAATGCTGATAGCAGGGTGGGTGCCTTTGATTTTACTACCCTGTCGATAGTTCCTGGCGTGATGGAATATAAGGATATGAGGTTCAGAATTCTCGATCTCCCCGGTGTCATTGAGGGCGCTCACGAAGGGAAAGGGAGGGGCAGGGAGGTGATATCCGTACTCAGAAATGTGGACCTGATAGTCATAGTGCTTGACCCTTTCAAGTTTGATCCATCGTACATTCTAAAGGAGCTACAGAGGGAGGGGATACGCGTAAATCAAAAACCCCCAAAGATGTCCGTCATAACCAAGGACAGGGGTGGCCTGAACATCACAAAGGTCGGGAAATCGGAATTTGACCTGGAACTCCTCGAATCCATAAGCAGGGAGTTTGGGATCATCAACGCGGACATCATAATCAGGCAGTCCATGACCCCCGACATATTCATCGACGGAATCCTGGGTAACAGGGTGTACATACCAGCGTTATTCATACTTAACAAGTCAGACACGCCAGAATTCAAGAAGGCGCTGGAGTTCGTTGAGTCTCTTGGACTCGACCCGATAGCGCTCTCAATAGTCAAAAGGAAAAATATCGAACTTCTGAGGGAGAAGATTGCAGGAAAGGTCAGGATGATCAGGGTTCACCTCATCCCGTCGAACGCTCCATCAGACGAGGAACCGATGGTCGTGAGGGAGGGAAGCACTGTAGAAGACGTATGCAAGGCCGTCCACACCGAATTTGTGGAGAAGTTCAAATTCGCCACTATTACAGGCAGATCTGTCCGGTTTCCGAACCAGAGGGTGGGACTGGAGCACAGGGTTCAGGACGGAGACAATCTCACGGTATTCCTAAGAAAGGGTTGAATGAGAAAAAGGGGTCACTATATAAGGTCTGACCAATATTTTTATATCGATTCCCTATGGGGTAAGAAGCCCAATAGGTAGTGAAAACTTGGCAGACAGAGTACTTGCGTTCGTCGACTTATTCGTAGACTCCCAGCGTATGGATGAGGTAGTCACTTCTCTGAAGGAGATAAAGAATGCTGTCCAGATCTATGAAGTCACTGGGGAATTTGATGTTATTGTCCTGGTCAACGTGGCCAGCATTGAAGAATTCAGGGATATGCTCAAGAACAGAATAATGAAAATAGGTGGCATAAAGAGCACCGTCACCTCAATAGTCCTGAAATCGCACAGGAACCACACACTAGAAGTCCCCGAATGATTCTGGTATTGTAAGATATTAATGGAGGATTGCGTTCAGATTTCTATGGCTTTTCGGTCGGGGAGTGAAGCACTTGGGAGGTCTAGCCGCTAGGTGAAATCATGCTCACTCTTGAAGACCTGTTCGTCGTTGTCCTTGTATGGGGTATAGTCATAGTCCTGGCTTGGTTTCTGTCGAGATACCTCTTCATCGTATTCACGGGCACCAAGAATAGACTTGACAGGTTTTTCCTTCCGATCGAGAATTTCATATATTTTCTAGCTGGGGTTGATAGCACAAAGAAAATGGGATGGAAGGAGTATTTCACCGCGCTATTTCTCCTAAATGTCGGGCAGGCCGTCCTCGCCTTCTTCATATTGATGTTCCAGCAGAGCCTGCCCCTGAATCCGATGCACTATTCAGGAGTG
>JAJYMI010000015.1 GCA_021787125.1 Thermoplasmata archaeon
TCCATGGTCATAACGCTCTCTTCCTTCTCTATGGTTGGGGACTTGGCTGGATCATTCACAAAGAGAAGGATGGGCAGAGCGCCTGGAGCCGAGTCAATCTTCCTTGACCAGTATCCATTTGCGCTCTTCGCGCTGATTTTCTTCTACGCAATATTTTGGTCGGACGCAACCGTGCTGTTTCCGTGGGAAGGCATACTCGCGATACTGATCGTGACGCCACTGATCCACAGGGCAGTGAACATAATCGGTTATAAGCTCAAGATGAAGAGCGTGCCCTATTGATCCAGGAACTCGTTTGTGTCTGAAATCACGTCCTTGCTCAGGTGTAAATTTGGAAGGTCTTCCCTGAATTTCCGGGCCCTCGAGTCCAGTATTATCGCCACACCCCTCTCCTCAGGGCTCCTTATCAGTCTTCCTATTGCCTGGCGTATTCTGGTCGATGCAACTGCATCGTAGGCGTACTCCCAGCCACGCCTGAACTTCATTTCATAGAACAGTTCCATGGCAGAAGACTCCGGAGACGGAGGTGGATACGGTATCCCGGTCAGCACAGCGACTTCTACCAGCTTACCCGGAAGGTCAATTCCCTCCGAGATCCTCCCGTTGATGACCGCGAAAAGATTCCCTCCCTTTTCCCTGAAATCGGTAATCAGTGAAACAAAATCTTCGTTGCTCATCCCCTTTCTTTCGAAATAGATTCTTCCCTTCATATCCACTTCCAGGAAAGACGACAGCTGTTCGTAAGATGTGCAAAATATTATCTTGTTCTTCTTTACTTTCTCGACAATGTCTTTGATGTAAGCGTTCATCCTATCTCTGGACTCATTCTTCATCGTGTACTTTGACGTGACATCGTCAACGAAAAGTACCCTCAAATTCCTCTCCAGATAATCGGCCCTTATCGTTACTTTCTCAGGATCAGTGAGTCCCGTTTCATCAATGAATTTGCTGAAGGGAGATATTGTCCCAGACATGAAGAATGACCTGTAGGTACCGCCGAAAAATTTCAGGATTTCGTAAGTCTCGAGGTTCATCAAGCTGATTCCTGATGGTTCCTCATTGTGA
Source organism: Thermoplasmata archaeon (assembly GCA_021787125.1). Classification (GTDB taxonomy): domain Archaea; phylum Thermoplasmatota; class Thermoplasmata; order Thermoplasmatales. Next base: position 1,066 of record JAJYMI010000015.1, read on the forward strand.
GATATCATCACCCGATAACTCTCATCATCCTCCATCAGCTTAGAGGCGAGAATCGCTACATTGTAGATGTGGCTTCGGGGGAGTCTTCCCTCGTTGCTTTTGGATTCCCTAATGGACAGTCCAAAATTTGCCAGCAAGGAGAGGACATTTCTGATGTCTAGGGAATTCATCTGGAACGCTTCCATGTACGCCTCTGTGACTTCCTGAGTGGTGATTATCCTATCACCTTCCTTGAGCAACGAAGTAAGGGCCTCAGCCAGAGAGTCAATCACGTAAGACGTGCTGATCTTGTTCAGCTGCAGGTCACCGTACTGGTCAATCTCTTTAGAGCATCCGAGGAGGCTGTTCTGAGTCAGTCTTGAGGACAGGAGATTCCTTGTCAGATCTGGAATGTTGTGCGCCTCATCGGCTATCAAAACTATATCCTTGAGATCGGCCTCCATCCATCCGAGGAATCTCTCCCTTATGAATGGATTCAGGAAAAAAGAGTATGATGTCACCAAGACTTTGGCCTCCGTAGCAAGAGTCTTCTGGGCGAAGTATGGGCAGAATTCATGGTTTCCCAGCTCAATGAAATCTTCCTGAGACATTATCTGCTTCCTCCACCCCATGTCGTAACCCGTTTCGTAGGGACACCCTCCCTTTCCCGACCGGTGCTTCTCAACCAACACCCTGCAATAGTTGCTCTGTTCCTCGGGTGTACCCTGGGACATTTCTGAGGCCTGCTTCTTGAAGAGGCACATCTCTCCCCTGCCAAAAAAAGTCATCACCTTCCCGAGACCAAGCCTGTTTGCCTCTCTTAACAGATTCTCTCCCTGAGAATTGGTGCGGGTGAGGAAGACTATCCTTCTGTCTGGATACTTGGATATGACGTGAAAGAGAACAGCAATGGTCTTTCCGGAACCCGTCGGGCTCTCCAGTATGGTCGAGATCTTTTCGCTCCTTTCGAGCTTCTGGAAGATCATCTCCTGCCAAGGGTATATCTCATACGGAAACTTTGGAACATCCTTCAAGGAAGCTTTCCACCTCCTTCACCAGGGGCAGACCGAAGCTCGCTATCTGGTTCTCCAGGTCTTTCTCACTTATCAGAGTGGTGAAGAGGTATGAATCGATGCTCTTGTTGACTGCGCTAGCTCTGACCCCAAGTACATCGCTCATGAGCCCTGAGACCTCTAGTCTCCTCGCACCAGAGATTCCATTCTCCACGCTATCGATGTACCTCTCGAGGAACTGGCTCGTCGATCTGTTTGGCTTTCCTTTGGTGAAAAGACAGCAGCAGGTACCCTTGGGGGGACTATTGATACCCTCGTTCATGGACAGAAACGGTTCCCATATCTGGGCTGCGTCAATCTCCCCCTTCCTGTACGCACTCAGGATATCTTCAATGCTCTTGTAATAGACCTGTTCATAACCTCGGAACTCTCTCGAGTCCTTGTCCATTCTTGATAGCGGAGTAGTTCCTATTCTCCCATGGTTTTTCCTCTTTATGAGCCCTGCTCCTCCAGTGGCAACTCCTGCTATCGGTCTTATGAACTTGTCGATAAGAAAGAAGAAATAGCCCGATATGAGGGGGCTTGCAATGATGTCTTCCTTTCCGGTCATGAGCTCCTTGAGCGCCTCCAAACTATTGTCGTAGACCTTCAGTCTGAAGGGTATCTTCTTTTCCAGTCCGTGCAGTGTGGAAACGACGTGAACATATTCGGTGCTCCTCAGTATTCCCACGCGCAAAGTTCTGGAGTGATTAAGGGAGACAACAACAGTTCTCTGACTGACCTTTCTCCTGACAATGAAACCCTGTTTCTCCAGGCGTGAAAGGACCTCCGAGATCCGGGACCGGGATGAATTAAGTTTCGAAGTGAGCTCCTTTTGAGTCAGTTCCTCTTCGAAAAGCAGATCAAGTACTTCGTCCCTCAGCATACGGGTCAGATTTCAAATTCCTCCCCATTCTTAGGAAGTACGACCTTTGACGACGTGAGATCCTTTGCCAACTCTTCTCTCTTTTCGCCGTGCATAAGGACAACCTTGTCCGGTTTCGAGCCCTCTATGAACTCAACTAGTTCCTTGTGGCCGGAGTGTGCCGAGAAATCAAAGAATTTCACGTCCATGTTTACCTTGGTCGCTACTCCAGCGAGGTCTATGCTCCCAGTCTCCAGAAGCATTCTTCCGTTGGTGTCTTCGACCTGGTACCCCGTAAGGAAGAGAGCGTTCTTTGGATCGTTGAGTTGAGATATGTAGTTGAGCACAGGACCGCCATCCAGCATTCCGCTAGTTGTAAGTATCACGTCCCCTCTCAGTGCCTTCTCACGATCCGACTTACTCCTGACCATTCTTATTCTCCTGAGCATCTTCTTGTACCTCTGGTAGTTCTTGATGTACTTGGGGAAGCTAAGAAGGACGTTGCAGACCGTTCTAGCCATTCCGTCTATCCATATTTCGTAATCGGTATTTTCCAGGACCATCAGCAGCTCCTGGGCTCTCCCAGTTGCAAATGCGGGTACCACTGCAACCCCCTGGTTCTCCACGACCTTCTGGATGGAAGAGAGGAAATTCTCCTCCACGCTGGGTCGAGGTGGATGTTCCTTTCCTGCGTATGTACTCTCGACAACGAGAATCTCGGTGCTTATGGGTTTGATTCCGAACAGAAGATGGGTGTCTATGCTCTGGATGTCTCCAGTGAAGACCATCGTGCGTTCGTTCTGGATATGATACATCGAACTCCCAATGAGGTGGCCTGTCGGATGCGACGTTATCTCCTGGTCCTTGAATTCCATCGTCTCGCCGTAGTTCAGCGGTGTGAAAGTCTCTATGATGCTGTCGACATCGAATTCTTCGTACGGAAGGTTCGTTCCTTCAAGGTTCGCTATCTTCACGGAATCGTACAGCAATATCGGTATTACGGATAGGGTCGGCGGAGTCGCATACACGTTAGCCCCGCCATTCTTGTTCAGCCAGGGCAGCATGCCAACGTGGTCCAGATGCGAGTGTGTGATGAACACTCCATCCACCTTGGGTGCAAACATCGGAAATGTAGGAGGTTTTGTGGGGTTCATTCCATAGTCAAAGAGGAACTTGTATCTGTCAGTTGAAAGTACCATACCGAGTCTTCCAACTTCATCTCCTCCTCCGAGGAACTTTGCCTTCATAGACCTGCCTCCTTGATGTACAGACCGCACTTGCACGATCTGTTCTCTGCGATTCTTGGGATCGCGTTTGCCAATACTTTCTTTATGTTCTCTTCACTTTCTTTCATGACTCTTACCACTTCTTTTGAATTTACCGGTACATCTGCCCACACATCATAATCGGTTACGGTGGCCAGAGTTAGGTAGCACATCTCCTTCTCCCTTGCAAGGTTAATTTCTGGAACTAGCGTCATTCCTATGATGTCTCCAACCCCCCTGAAGAACTTGCTCTCCGCCCTGGTCGAGAATCTGGGTCCCTCTATGCACACATAAGTCCCGCCCTTCTTTGATTTCATTCTGAGATCCAGGAGGGTCTTGTGGAATACATCCAGCATATCCGGGCAGAATGGATCTGCCATAGATATGTGGACGACTTGCGGTCCATCGAAGAACGTGTACTCTCTGCCCTTTGTATAATCGAAAAATTGATCCGGTAACGCTATTGCTCCCGGCTCAATATCCTTCTGGAGAGATCCCACGGCGGATACTCCAATCACTCTATCTACTCCCATCTCCTTCAGTCCATATATATTGGCCCTGAAGTTGATCTTGTGCGGCGGTATCTTGTGATCCTTTCCGTGTCTGTACAGGACAACCACCTCTTTCCCCCCAATCTTGCCCAGTTCAAGTGGGGAAGACATATCACCGTAGGGGGTGTTTAGTTTCACTATTTCGGGATCTTCAATCAGTTTTCCAGTGACTGAGCCCCCAATTAGACCAATCGACATTGAGAGTGTATGTTCTGTTGGCTAAATAAATTTCCTGAGCGTTTTTGTCACACCTTTGACGACAAAGGAGTTTCATTTATCAGCGATGTCACTTCCTGCAATGCCCTGCCTTCGAAAACGATCATCTGGGTGTGTATAAATCCCGCGGTCAGGTTGAGCAGATAATCTGTGGACATCGCTACCTTTGATATACTTCCTTGTCCGTGAACACGATCGATCTGATGGTATACTCGGGGGAAATTGCACCGTAGAGAATTATTCCGTAGATCTGATTCGACAATTCATCTGACATTACGGAAAAAGAGATGGTCATGCATTTCAATTTTATGTCCAAAATTAATTAAATATTGTGTTGTCAAAGGGGCACTGAGAGAATCCCATCGGGCCTTCATTTTTCAGGCTCACGTGTGCTCTTCTGGGGTACAGCACATCTGGACATCATTAAATATGAGGTATCAATCTGGTTTCATGGAAGGCAAGCTGCGTCCTCTTAATGTTCTAGGAGCTAGTCTTAACCAGTATGTCCTGGTTAAGGTGAAGTGGAACAGGGAGTACAGGGGACTGCTGGATGGTTACGACCAACACCTCAACCTAGTCATCAAGAATGCGGAAGAGGTAGTCGAGAACAAGAGCAAGGGAACTTTCCCTATAATGGTAGTAAGAGGGGACGTGGTAGTTTACATTTCACCTTCGGAGGCGATATAAAATGAGAGGAACCCCGTCGATGGGGAAGAGAAACAGGATAAAAGTCCATATAAAGTGCAGGAGATGTGGTCACCACTCCTACAATGTGACCGATAAAAGGTGCTCCCACTGTGGATATCCGGATACAAGGATCAGAAGTTATAACTGGGCGAAGCCTAGGTGAATCCTGCGGGATAGTTGCTCTCGCTGAGAGCGTCCCGGTGGGTTATAGGCTCATACAGTCGCTAAGGATAATCCAGCACCGTGGACAGGAATCGGCTGGAATTTCAATAAACACCGGCAAGGCTCTAAAGAACTATAGGGGAATGGGGCTCGTCAACGAGGTCTTTTCTGGTGTAAAGCTGGAGAAGGACTCTGGAATGGGCATTGGTCATATAAGATACAGCACGGCTGGCTCATCAGTACTGGAGAATGCTCAACCCCTTTATGCAAACATCGGCAAGTACGAAATAGCTATCGGGCACAACGGAGAAATTGTCAATGCCCAGGAACTGAAGAGATCTCTGGAGAGCAGGGGGTACTCGTTTGCGACCAATTCAGACACCGAGGTCATAATGAAACTCCTCTCCATAGAACTGTCAAAGACTGCCGACCCTATACTCTCGATGAAGAACACATTCCGGAAGCTTGTGGGAGCGTATTCGTTAAACATAATGATAAACCAGAGGGTGTTCGTGGCACGCGACCCAAACGGAATCCGGCCCCTGGTAGTCGGGACGACAGAGTACGGATACTGTGCAGCTTCTGAGAGCGTGGTGTTTGACCAGCTCAATGGAAAGATGATAAGGGACGTGAGACCCGGAGAGATCGTAGAGATCAGGAAGGACGATATCGATTCATTCATGTACAACGAGGATGCAAGGACAGCACACTGCATGTTCGAGTACGTTTACTTTGCGAGACCGGACAGCATTCTGGATGGCAGGAGCGTTTTCGAGACGAGAATGGAGCTCGGAAGTATTCTTGCGAGAGAGAGTCCGGTTAAGGAAGCCGACTGTGTTGTGGCGGTTCCAGACTCTGCAAGGACACACGCTCAGGGGTACGCCGAAGAATCGGGTATTCCACTGACAGAAGCTCTGATCAAGAACAGGTATGTGGACAGGACTTTTATAATGCCTGAGCAGGCAGGAAGGGAGAGCGAGCTGGACATAAAGCTCAACCCTATCAGACAGCTAATTGAAGGAAAGAAAGTGGTACTAGTGGATGACAGCATCATCAGGGGGAACACGACGAGGAAGATAGTGAAGTTGTTGAAGAAACACGGAGCGAAGGAGGTCCACCTGAGAATTGCCTGTCCACCCGTGCGCTTTCCTTGCTACTTGGGAATAGACATGAAGACAAAGGACCAGTTCATTGCATCAAACAGAAGCCTGAAAGAGATAAACGCAAAACTGGGAGCGGACAGTCTCAGGTACGTATCGCTCGAAGGCCTAATAGAAGCTACATCTCAAACGAGAGACAAGCTTTGTCTCGGCTGCCTTACGGGTAAGTACCCCGTCAGGATAGGCAAGCGCTGAGACGAGAAGGTTCTTAGAAAATATCATCCATGATACTGTCCACCAGATTGCAGTGACTTCACCGAATTGTACAGGGAGTTGTTCACCCTCATTTCCAACCCGTGCTCCCTTCCGAGGGTAATGATCTCTCCCGTGATTGAATCTATTTCAGACCTCCTGCCTTGCTGAACATCCTGGAGCATGCTGCTCGTATTATCTGCGGTCACCCTGCAGGTTTCCAGTACGTTCTTCTCGATCTCCAGGTGATACCCCAACTTTGAGAACAGCTCTTCAAGCTCGCCGATCGCATCCGATGCAATGGCCCACAGGTCTCTGTTGTTTGCCACCCGTCCATTCTTCACCCGATATATCGCTGTTATTGGATTGATGACTGCATTTATTGCCGCTTTTCTGTAGAGTTCTTCATCTATATCTTCAACCCACTCCGCGTTTATTCCCGAATCCCTCAGAAAATTGATGTCAATCCTTCCCGAATGACTCCCGAGCCTGAAGTACCCCCTGCCTGTCAGTTCTGCAACTCCCTTTGAAACCTTCCTCGCTCCCCAGGTGGTGACTGCGTATATCTTGTTCACGCCATTCTTTTCCATCCTCATGTGCGACAAGCCGTTCTGAATAAGGATCACATTCCCCTCGAGGTTATAGTCACGGTACACGCTCTCCAGATCGTACGACTTGACCGCGATCACCGTGATGTCGGATTCCTCCGTTCTCTCTGATATACCCACCGAAAATTTCTCTTCCATCCCCCTGTCAATGAGTGCGAGCCCGCTCTCGTATAGTTTTCTCTCGCCGTGCTTGACGGTCAACACCACATCGTGTTTCTTGTGAAGGAAGTATGAAAGAACTATGCCCATTGATCCGGCGCCGATAACGTCAATCTTCATGATGCTTTTGCGACATTCAGGCCTATCAACTTCTTCCCCTCTTCGAATGCCTTCAGGTTGACAGCCCAGTGCTTTTCCGGCAACGACATCTTGATGGCAGAGAGTATGCTCTCTTCGCTGATGCCAAGGAGACCAGTGGAATAAACCGCACCTACCATTACGGTGTTCGCTATCCTCTTGTTCCCAAGATCCAGAGCAATTTGATCCGCCTTCACTTCGACCACATTGACGTTCTTCAGCTGGCTCTCGACTGATTCGTCGGGGTAATTCTGTTGCTTGATAGTCAGAGAGACGGGATGTATTCTGCGCTTGTTAAGCAGGACGATCCCTCCGTCCTTCAGTTTTGAGATATTTCTTACAGCCTCCAGTTCTTCAAAGGCCACCAGAACGTCTGCAGTCTTTAGGGGGATTATTGCACTCCTGTAGTCCCCTATTCTGACCTCCACTGCGATTTTGCCTCCTCTCTGCGCCATGCCATGGAGTTCAGTCATGAGGGCATTCTTTCCTTCGATGACAGCAGCTCTTCCTACGATAATCGCGACTGTGATTACTCCCTGCCCACCCACACCGGCAAGAACGATCGAGACCACTACTCCCTCACCTCTATTGCGTTAAATGGACAGACCAGTGGCTCTGAACAGACGGAACAACCGTCGCACAGTTCACCGTCGATGAACACCTTGCCATCCTCTGTGTAGAATGCGGCACACGAAAAATTCCGGACGCAATTATAACACTGATTGCACTTGTCCTGATTGACCGTGAACACCGTGGTCTCAGAGGGAGACTTCTTTTTGTCAGCCTCAAGCGCACACTCTCTCTTGCTGATCACCACAGAGAGTTCGTCAGAGCTGAGAGCCTTCTTGAAAGTCTCAAGAGAACTCTTGAGGTCGTACGGGTCCATCGTGAAAACGTTCTTTATGCCTATGCCTCTCACGACGCTCTCTATATCCACTCTCTTGAACGGAGGGCTCGTCTCTGGAGTTGGCTGCCCACCGGTCATAGCGGTTATGGAGTTGTCCATGATGACAAGGACAAAGTTGTGGTTGTTGTGATACGCATTTACTAGTGCAGGGATGCCAGCATGGAAGAACGTGCTATCCCCAATGAAGCTCACTACTTTTTCATCGGAGTTCAACGTAAAACCGTTGGATGAGCCTATCGATGAACCCATCGAGAAGCAAAAATCACCCAGCTGATACGGATCATAATACCCAAGCGTATAGCACCCTATGTC
>JAJYMI010000095.1 GCA_021787125.1 Thermoplasmata archaeon
TTGCACGTGAATGGAGATGTAACTCCGGGCCCGTTCGGACCAAGCACCTTCTTCCCCAGCTTCTTTGCAAGGCTGACGATCTTCATTGTGTCCTGATATGGGACCCTCTCTGTCAGAACATAGATCAGGTCTATTCCGCTGTACATGGCTTCTCTGGCCGCATCGAACACGTATGGTGCAGCGACCGATATGAAAGTGGCATTTGGTCCCTCCTGCATGGCCTCCCTGACCGTGTCAAAGACCCTGATGCCGTTGACATCGGTTCCTCCCTTTCCCGGAGATGTTCCCGCGACCACTCTTGACCCAAACTTCTGCATCTGAATTGCATTGAACGATCCCTGGTGTCCGGTAATGCCCTGGACCAGGATCTTGGTATCTTCATTTACTAGAATGCTCATTTCTACTTCACCACCTTAACGGTTTCTTTTATTGCATCCATCATGTCCGAGTATGCCTCTATTCCATTGTCCTTCAGGATCTTTCTACCCAGATCTTCGTTGACTCCAGAGAGTCTGACAACGATTGGGACGTGGATTCCCACACGCTTCTTTGCTTCTGCGATTCCGTTTGCAACGGTATCGCAGTGTGTCACTCCTCCGAATATGTTTATGAGTATCCCCCTGATCTTGGCCTCGTTCAGGATCTGGAATGCTCCGACCACCTTCTCCACATCGTCGCTCCCGCCAAGGTCCAGGAAGTTTTTAGGTTTCAGTCCCATAAGGGTGAGTCCATCGAGAGTAGCCATGGTCAGGCCAGCACCGTTCGCTATGACTCCTATGTCGCCACCCAGCTCCACCAGTGCATAACCCCTCTTGAATGCAAGCTCTTCCAGTTCCGTTCTCTCCGCAGGATTCTCTGATAAATCCTTGTGCCTGAAGAGTGAATCGGAGTCCACTACTACTTTTGCATCCCCAGCGATCATTCTTCCATTCTTCAGGACGGTAAGGGGGTTTATCTCTACAAGCTCACAATCGTATCCCTCATACAGTGCGTATATCTTTGATAGTATGTCCTGGAACTGTTTAGATTCCTCTGGAGCCAGCCCAAGCTTGAACGCTACTTCTCTCCCGATGAATGGGGAATATCCTATGGTGGGATCGATCCAGTACTTGACGATCTTGGAATCAGGTACATCCTCTATCTCCACTCCGCCAGACGTTGATGCAATTATGATCGGTCTCCTTGAGCTCCTGTCAAGGGTGACGGATAGGTAATACTCCTTTGAAATGTCGAGTTTCTCTTCCAGCAGTAGACTTCTCACCTTAAGGCCCTTGATGCTCATTGCAAGGATTTCTTTTCCCCTTGTTCTGAGTTCTTCCGGGTTGTTCGCAAACTTGATACCCCCGGCCTTTCCCCTCCCCCCAGTCAGAACCTGTGCCTTGACCACCACTGGAAACGTATCAGATTCCAGATCGGACTCAGCAGCAGCGTGTTTCCCGGAAGGGATCGGTATGGCGAATTTCTTGAAAAGGTCCTTGGCCTGATATTCGTATAGATTCATTAGCGATCCAGTCGAGATATTAGGATATTATAAATGAGTTATCATTTTACCGTTCTCTGTACCAGTTTTTCGTTTATCTCCAGCCTCTCCATTCCATTCTTTATGGCCCTGACAGCCTCCGGAATATTCTGATTCTTTACGAAGTCGTCCACAGTGTTCCTGTTTCCTATTCCTCCGAATGCGATGAGCTCCTCCACGTACCTCGATACAGTGCTGCTACCGACGAAAATCTCTCTCACCAAATTGATATTTTCCGAGCTCCACTTCCAGAGATCAAGTCTGTATTTCTTGTTTGAGATGGCCTCAAACATAGAATAGATGAAGTTTGCACGGTTCTCTGGCCTTGTCTTGATGTAGTCTAGGAATCTCGTAACTTCTTCATTCTTTGGCATATGAACCATCGCGTTCATGGTTCTGATGGACTCCATGTCGTTCTCCGGATTCTTCAGCATGTTCCAGAGCGATTCAGTGTCGTATTCTTCTATAGCAGCTGATAGCAACACTGCAGTCCTCTCTTCAGCCATAATGCCAGCATAATCGCCGAGTTTCAATTTCTCACTAGCTCTGAACTCTCTGTCTTTGAGCGCCAGTCCCGTCAGTACCCTCTCGAGGATAACCTTTGAATTCTCTTCCTGTCCATCCCTGAACACAGTCAGCTTATCCCTAAGATAACTCACGGTCATCGTATTCAGAGGTTCCGAATCGAGTATGTTTCCCAGCTCTGAAAGAATGCCCTCTAGTCTGAGTACCACGCTGTATTCATTTCTGCCCTTCACTCTGTCAACTATCGACATGAACTGCGGAAGGTCGATTCTGCCAGACAGCAGGAATGCATAATAGTCGTCTATCAGCTTCATGACAAATTCTGAGGATGACTTGTCCGTAAGCATCTTGTCAATGAGGTTCCCCTCAAGCAAGACCCTATAATAGCCCTCCCCATTCGGGTTGATCATCAGGTCCCCAGCGTTCTTTATCTTGCCGTGCTTCTTTTTCAGCAGCATCTTCCTCCTCTTCCCAGGCCTCTCGAGGAAGATCGGTATCTGCCACAGATACGGGTCGTCGTTGGCCAGGTAGGAGAACTTCTCCTGATAGATATGCATGACTCCGTTCTCTTCGCTCACTCTCACGAGTGGGAACCCTCCCTTCTCGAGCCATGATTTCATAAGGCTGCTGACTTCGACTCTACTTGCCGCTGAGAGAGACGACCATAGGTCCTCCCCGGTAGCGTTTGAATACTCGTGACTCTTCAAATACTGGTAAATTCCCTCCCTGTACCTCCCCTCTCCTATGTACTGCTCGGTCATTCTGAGGATCGAGGCGCCCTTTCCATAGCTGATATCATCAAATATTTCGGAGATTTCGTCTGGATCTCGGACTTCCACCCTTATCGGGTGAGTAGAAAGCAGACCGTCTTTCTTCATTGAAGAGAGTGTCTCTTCCCTCTGGAAATCTTCCCAGAGATTCCAGTCCTTTTGGACCTTCGCAAGTATCTTGTAACCGACGAAAGTGGCGAACGACTCGTTGAGCCAGAGGTCATCCCACCACTTCATGGTCACAAGGTCTCCGAACCACTGGTGTGCGAATTCGTGAGAGACGACGTATCCAACCTGTTTCTTGAACCTGAAACTTGTAGAGTTGTTGACAAGCAGTGCGATCTCCCGGAATGTTATGGCACCCCAGTTTTCCATCGCGCCAGCCCCAAACTGCGGTAGAGCTATGAGGTGCATCTTTGGTAGTGGGAACTTGATCTTGTAATAAGCCTCATACTTCTTGAAGAGCTTGCCGAGGAGCTTCAACGAGAACCTGCCCTCCTTAGCCTTTCCTGGGGATGTTGCAACATATAGGACCCTATCGCCGGCCTTCTTTGAAATGATATCAAATTTCCCAATTCCCAGATATATAAGGTAGGTGGACATTGGTGGCGTCTCATCGAAGACAAAGTGAGATTTCCCGCCGGCAACCTCTCTAACGAGCGGAGTCGTGTTGAATATCACCTCAACCTCATCATCGACACTGACTTCGACCTTGAATTTCGCCTTGGAGGCTGGTTCATCAGCACACGGGAAAACCGATCTGGCACCAGTCGGCTCCATTTGTGTGGTGATAATGTGACCATTCCCGTACTTGGCATCGTGAATACCCATCAGTGACGTTTCCGAAACGGATCCAGAGAAGTTGATGGTTAATTCGTTGCCCTCAGTAGAACCTATCACGAGTTTCCTGTCAGCTATTGTGAAGGGAACATCTCTTCCTCCCATCTTCACGGATGTCACTGCGAGGTTCTCACAATTCAGTTCGGTATTTCCAGAAAAGTTTCCCCTCAGGACTTCAACACAATCATATTTCAGTTCTTTGAATTTGAAATCAAATTTCAGATCATAAGATACAGGACTGCTCATCTTCTCTGATTATGTCAAATGGTATAATTGTTTTTCCGTAGTGTCGAAATGAATGGTGTCGGTGACACTCAATCAGAGAACTTTTGTGGTTCGACAATGGGCCATATTTATTCGAATCTGTCAAAAGGTCGTTATTTAGTAATGAAAGTAAGAAAAATAAAAGAAAAATAGGGATCCTACTTTTTCCTTGTTCTCTGCCTTACGAATACCGCAGCTAGTCCGATTGCAACGATCACCACGATTCCCGTGATCAAGAGCGCATCTGTCTGGGAAACGAGTGTTGATGGACCTGAGACGCTACTGACGGCCAGCTCGTTCGAAGACATAGGTACTGCGTTTCCATTCGTAGTAATGGCGGCACTCGGATCTGTCTTTAGTTTTAGCGTGTAGTTGGATCCGTTGTAGCTCACTGATGAGTTCAGGGAGTAGTTGGTGCTAGCATTGTAGTAGAACGTTGTGCTGTTGGTTGAGCTTTGATACACCCTAGTCCACTGAGTGAGTGGTACAGAGAATACGTGGAAATTTATGGTATCGAAGCCCAGAACGTTGGAACCAAATCCATCATTCGAGAACATATTTCCGAATTGGAAGTTACCGTACCCATTTCCGTCTTCACCAAAGTTTCCAAAGCCGCCCAACGTGTTGACGTCCATATTTGTGTTGACATCAGACTGCATGTTCAGTCCCTGACTCGGATCCATTACGTTTAGTTTCCCTCTGAATTCTCCCATAAGCTGTCCCTGGACCCTGAACGCCCTCCAAGACATGTCTATAACCGTAGTGTTGTTTCCGACCTTCTTCGTGATGTTGGATATCTTCAGAGTGATCGTAAGGTTCCTGAATACTGTCAGGTTGGTCGAAGATGCAAACGTGTGAAGTTGATACTTAAGGGTTGCATTCACAACGTGCACTGCAGGCATTGTAACATTAGAGGTAGAGTTTGTGGTACTGTTATCCGTAGAGTTTGTGAAATCTGTAGAGTTCGTAGAATTGTTTGAGTCTTTCAGATCATTGCCGTACATTATCTGGTCCCGGTGCTGACTTGCATTTTGTTGCTCGTTCTGATCTCCGCTCTCGATCATGTTCTGATCAAGCTGTTGTATTCCACTCGTATTGAGATAAGAAGTTGCATTCATCCATATGACCGTTCCATTAAGCGCTTTTGACGTAGAACTGTTGCTAGGATACGTGTAGTACAGCACGTAGTTGCTGGTAGCATTGACATATCCTACGTTGGTCTTCGTGTTGATAGTCGCATTGATGACCGTAGCCGAACTGAGTGGCACAGCCAAAAGGGCAGCAACTATCACCAGCGTTAGAATCAGTGCTTTCCTCATATTCCAAAGACTGGTACTTATATTAACTAATTATTGGTACAACTTTCAAAAAGTAGTACAATTTTCTAATAGCTACGGGTACCTCTCTACCGATTTAATCTCGAGCTGAGACTCCAGCAGTTCCTCGTCCTTGATCTTGCCGATTGATTTGAAGAACGAGTCTAGGCTGCTCTTCTCAAAGATCATTGTCACCTTTGACTTCTCCCCAGAGATCTCCAGAGAATAATTGAACGGTAGATCGAAGTCTGAAAGCTTGTACGGGTCAATCAGTATGCCCTGTTCTGGAACAACAGCATGGAACACCTTGACGCCGGATTCACTCTTGTATACTAGCTGGAACTCCTTAGCCTGCTTCTGGAGCGTGCTCTCCCATTCAGGGAAGTCGTTATCTACTTCGTAGAAGACGTTCAGGAATCCTGCCTTGTCTACGCTCCTGACCGAGATCTTGGTCCTGAAGTTCTTGTTCGATTTTGCGTACTTCAGAGTGAATGAGTTTGTAGGTACAACATAGAAAACAAGTTTCTTCATCTCCCAGCCCTTTTCATTTTCTAGCAACCAGTCCTTGTCACTCCTGATTGGACCTAGATAGTCTATGCTGAAGAAATCTCTCTTCTCAGAGTCCTTGAACACTATCCTCTGAAGCTCTGATGACGATTTGAAGAACTTGATTCTAAGGATGATGTCTCCCTCTGTCACGAAGATCGGAACATCGATGAGCGCATTATTGACGCTGAGCAAGGAGTCTATCATCTCGCAAACATAACACTCCTCTCCCACCTCAATTGTGACTCCGGCCTTCCTGTCGACGAATTCAAAGCCTCTGGACCTGATCGCCTTTCTGAGCTCGTCCATGGTCTTACCCTCCCGGAGGTAGGTGACAACAGCATCGGTCTTTGTCCCCTTGTTGTAGAAGTTCAGGTAACCGTTGAAGCCGTAAACCTTGGAGAAGTAACTGATGGGAGATCTCATGTCCTGGAATCTGACGACCATTTCGCTATCAAATTCTGTCATATGCATCGTCAGTTTTTCAATAGATTAATATTTTGTGTATTTATAGAACTGATATTATCTTCCTCCTGTGAGCGTTTACTCTAGGCCATTACTCGAAATCTTGATGTTAGACTGCATGGGGGAGAATTCGAATGACTAAGTTTATAAGCTTTTTTGTACTTACATGAAAGTCAGGTGAAGCCTATGACTCTGGTAGAGCAATCGTACACAGTTGGACCTATTACAGTTGACCTAATGGCGAAAGCCATCTCGAATGGAATGAGTAGACAGAGCAAGAGGATGAGCGAGCAAGAAGCATATGACATAGCATTTCACGTTCTCAACTTCTTCGGATACAGCAGATATGTCATCGACAACATGCTTGAGCCGGAGGACAGGGACGCCTTTTACATGCTGGAAGACCTCGGCATTCTGGACACTGAGAGGGAGGAAACGACACTCTTCGATGGAAGAGAGTGGAGAATTCACTACTGGTTGATCAGGCCAGAAAATGTCCGGAAGCTCGCCTATAACAACGGGATGAAGAGTGAAGACCCCATCTCAAGTGAGTCGATGATATACGACGGACTCCCAGACGATGTCTGGAAAATGAAAATATAGTGTAAGATGCACGTAGCGGTTATTGACCTGGACAAGTGCCACTTTAAAAACTGCCGACAGGAATGTCAGTACTACTGCCCACCCGTGAGAAATGAGGTCATGGCTGTTGATTTCATGGAGAGCGGTTATCCGCAGATTCATGAAGAGCTTTGCATAGGGTGCGGAATATGCGCCCACAGATGTCCATTCGAAGCAATAAAGATCATCGGAGTGCCAGAGAGGGAATACGGAAAGGAAGTTCACAGGTATGGATCCAATGGTTTCGTCCTCTATGGTCTGCCTTCCCTAGAGATGAAGGGAGTGATCGGATTATTGGGACAGAACGGTACGGGAAAGACGACCATACTGAATATTCTCAACGGAACGCTCGTACCCAACTTTGCTCAAACAGAGGAAAGTAAGGAGAGGGTTCTGGAACGGTACAAGGGAACTTACCTCGGCGAATACCTTAGCAATGTCTACTCAGACAAAATAAGGATCTCTCTAAAACCACAGTACGTTGACTCAATATCAAAACACTTTACCGGTCTGGTCAGAGACCTGCTAAAACAGTATGGAGACGAAGCCAAGGTGAAACTCGAGGAGATGGGAGTTGGCGGCATATTCGACAAGGACGTGAAGTTCCTTTCAGGCGGCGAGCTGCAGCTGCTTGCCATAACCGCAGCTCTGCTGAAACCAGCTGAGCTGTACTTCTTCGACGAACCTTCCTCCTACCTTGATATCTCACAGAGATTGAAGATAGCTGGTGTCCTCAGGAGTCTCGCTGAAAAAAAGAAGGTGATCGTAGTCGAACACGATCTTGCCATACTCGATTTTATGGCCGACTATGTCTATCTGACGTACGGCGAAGCCAGAGGTTACGGCATCGTCAGCAATTCCTATGTGACGAGACAGGCTATCAACACCTACCTTGACGGATACATAAAACAAGAGAATATGAAGTTCAGAGACTACGAAATTAAATTCTCGAAGAGGCCACCTGAACTTGATAAGAGCCTTGTTCCATTTATATCGTGGAGTTCCCTGTCTAAAAGGTTCGGAAGTTTTCAATTGAACACCGAGGGCGGAGAACTAAGACACGGACAGGTTGTTGGTGTGATTGGACCGAATTCCACTGGCAAATCCACTTTTGTCAAGATGATGGCGGGTGAACTTATCCCGGATAGCGGAACGATAACTAACAGCGTCAAAACTTCCTACAAGCCTCAGAGTCCCGAATCTGACTTCCAAATTCCGGTACTGGAGTTTCTAGAAAAGAGTCTCGGAGATAGGGTCTCAGAAAATCAATTCAAGAACGATGTCATGCGACCTCTGAACCTGGAGAGCATCGGCGATACAAATGTGTCTGAGCTGTCAGGAGGGGACCTTCAGAAGGTATACATCGCAAGGACTCTGGGAAAGCAAACAGACGTATACATACTAGACGAACCGTCAGCTTATCTGGATGCAGATCAGAGGATGATAGTTGCCAGAATGATCAAGAGATTTGCTGAAAACAACAAGAATGCGGTAATGGTAGTCGATCACGACATCTATTTCATCGACTTGATCTCAACTTCGCTCATCGTTTTTGCAGGTGAAGGGGGGAAGGAGGGACGGTCATTTGGACCTCTGAACCTCAAGGATGGTATGAACATGTTCCTCAAGAATCTCAACATCACGTTCAGGCGGGATGAGAAGACGCAGAGACCGAGAATCAACAAACCGGATTCTAGACTCGATAATGAGCAGAGAAGGATTGGAGAGTACTACTACTATTGACTAGCGGCTATCGGTGATTTCCCATCCCTGTAAGTGTATTCAGACCAACAAATTATATAGGGAAGTTGTCTCACACTCTAGATGCTTGAGACGATTGACCGGAAACTCGACATGAGTTTTTCCATGTCAGCCAGAGTGAGAGACTTGGGTTTCTCCTTTCTGGGCGATCCAGAATCGGTACCAATGAGCATGTATTTACACGCAAAGGAGACCTCTTTCAATTTCTTTTTGGACCGAGCTTCAGTCGAAAAGTCATCACTGATCAGGTATTATAATCCGGTATATTATGGAAATTTCGTTATCGTAAGCCAGAAAGTGGAATTGCCTGTTATTAGAGTCATGTATCAAAACATCTCTTCAGTTCCTTCGATGATCCTAACTCGCTTTTACACCTTTAGGGGTGGGCTCTTTGTCGAGTACAGATTTCACAGTTCGGACTTGAAGCACGTTTCAAATCTGACGAAAGTTCTGATTTCGGTGGGCAAGGATATCAGGGTAACCAGAATTTGTGAATCGGTTGGAGTGAGTAGTAGTCTGGATGACATTAACGCAAAGTTGCCTCTCTCCGTCGTCCAGTTCAGTTATGGGGAAGAAAACGCAGGTGACTATGTGACAGAGTGGAGAGGGGTCTCTGATCCCTTTGGGGCAGTTTCTTACGGGAAGGATGGGAAGAGATATGAGGGCCGAATAGATTTTTCTAAAAGTTCTA
>JAJYMI010000055.1 GCA_021787125.1 Thermoplasmata archaeon
CGGCAAAACATGAAATGTGTCGTCATGCTAGTAAAAGGAAAAGTACCGGAAGACAAGAGATAGTCTCTCCTTGGTGAGTTATCTAGTGCAGAAAGTCGAACAGATATTCCTCAACAAAAAATTGTTAGAGATTGAGGAACTTCAGTGGGCATCTTCCTACGTCGCTAGCTGAGCCACGACATAAACAAATTTCCATTTGATTTCAGTGGTTCGTGTAAGGAAATGCCACGACTGTAACATCCAGTTGGGGGAAAAATAAGAAAATTAATACTTCGTTCGTCATTTAGGGCTATGCCATTTGACAACGAAAATACCTATATCAAAATGGTTGAAAGAAACGAAGAAGACCTATTTCATAAAAAGTTCGAAGAAGACCTTGAAAGAGTGACGAAATTCTTTGACAGAGAGTATCCGAATTTGGTAAAGGAGGAGGTTGTTGAACAGGAGAAACTCATACACGTTTCTCCGCTGGATGGAAAGACACAAATCGGAAAGTTCCAGATGTCCACCAAAGAGACGTCTCAGAGGGCCGTAAAGATTGCCAGAGAGAACTACAAGGAATGGTACTCCAGAGGCTATCTAGCAAGAGCAGAGATATTCCTGAGAGCATCGGAGTTGCTCTCGCAAGAGAAGTTTGAATTTTCGGCCCTCCTAAGCTATGAAAATGGAAAGAACAGGTACGAGGCAATGGGAGATGTCGACGAGGCTATCGACTTCATGAGATATTACGCGTTGAACCTTATAGAGAACCAGGGATTTTCAAGGTTCACTGGGACAGCATACTATGGAGAAGATTCCAAGAGCATCATGAAACCATATGGAGTGTTTCTCGTTGTAGCTCCCTTCAACTTCTTTTCAATCACCGTCGGAATGGCAAGTGGACCGCTGATAGTGGGGAACAGCGTGATATTGAAACCATCCTCAGACATTCCTCTTTCTTCGTACAAATTCGTTGAGCTCATGCACAGGGCTGGTGTTCCCAAGACCAATCTGATCTACCTTTCCGGTTCGGGTGGAAGAGTCGGAAGAACTCTGTACACGGATGATGGAGTGGATGGGATAGTGTTCACTGGGAGCAGGGACATAGGAACAAAGATCTTCAAGGAATCCCAAGAAAAGAGACCCAAGGTCGCTGTAACAGAGATGGGCGGAAAGGACACGATAATAGTTACAGACAAATGCGACATTGACAAAGCGGTGGAAGGGGTCGCGAAGTCCGCATTCGGTTACAACGGTCAAAAGTGTTCAGCATGCAGCCTCGCTCTGATAGATGAAAAATTGTACGATACTTTCAAGAAGAAACTGGTCGACTTCAGTTCCAAGCTCGTCATTGACGATCCGAGAAAGAAGGGTACTTTTGCGGGACCTGTAATCAACAAGGAAGCGTACGAGAAATTCCAGCGGATCATGGAGACAATCCCAAAGAACAAGATATTGCTTGGTGGAAAGAAGATCCAGAGAGAAGGTTTCTACGTGGAGAACACAATCCTCGATAACGTAGAGGATCCCAACATCGAGAGAGTCGAGCTGTTCCTTCCCATACTCGCACTTAAACCAATAAAATCTCTAAAGGATGCCGTGGAATTTGTGAACAGCATGGAATATGGACTTACGGGGGGAATATTCTCAGAGGACAGGAAAGAGATAGACTATTACTTCAACAATGCAGACGTGGGAGTAATTTATGCGAACAGGAGAAGAGGCGGTTCGACTGGCGCCATGGTCGGATCCCAACCCTTCGTCGGGTGGAAGATGAGCGGAACTTCAGGAAAGGGAACTGGTTCCTTCTATTATCTCCAGCAATTCCTCAGAGAACAGGCCGTAACCATAGTCAGGTAGGAGAAATACTTTGCATGAGTTCGTTGACCTTCTCGACGAACTCTCTTTCTTTACCAATTGGAACTATGGCACCTGCAGCATTCCTGTGACCTCCCCCAGTACCTCCCAGACCGTTTGCGGCTTGTCTGAAGAGGAGAGAGAGATCTATTCTCTCTGAAAGCTCCAGCGATATTCTTGCTGAAATTTTCTTCATGGATCCGAGATTTGCCATGACGACGATCACTGAAGTCGAAGGCACTCTCTTGTGAGTTATAATCCTCGTCGCGATTGTGCCTGTGATATTGTTTTCTAGGGAGTTACCAAAATCGTAGTAGAGAACACTTCCAACTGACTTCCCTTCTGCTTCATCGAGTATTCTTGAAGCCCTTCTTAGAGAATCGAGGTGATCAGAATATAGCCGTAGAGCCTCTGCCATGGTATCGCCTCTTTCGAATAAACACAACCTGATCCCGACCTCCGGTTTCCCTTTCCTCGAGGTAGCATTTATGAGTGAAGAGAAGTCTCTTGCATCTCTCACTATCGACGATTTTGGCTCGCTGTTCAGTTCGTACACTTCGCCTATCAAACGGGATGAGTCCTGCCCCTCCTTTTCAAGAATGCTCTTCAGATCTGAAATGATCTCATCCCTCTTTTCCTGTTCCAGATCCAGCCATCTTGTTGTTTTTAGGTTCTTTCTATCGAGACCGTGACCAATAAGAAAATCGGAAACAGCTGCAGGATTATCGTAGAGTGATCTGATCTTCGGCTCGTTGCCGAATCTCAGCATGTAGGATACGGACTTTGAGCTCCTTCCGAAAAACCTGATGTCCTCTTTCACCTCTATGATCCCCATGTTCTTTGCGAGAAGCATTATCTCCCTGTCCGTGTCTACGAGCTTGCCAAATTTCTTGTCGTGCAGATCTCCGACCGATCCAACAACTGGGAGATGTGAAACGGCAGAAACCTCTGACAGCACGTTCGTTCCGAAGAGGAACGTGGTTGTGGAACCTGACTGAGAAATGCTCCCATCCATCCCTTCCAGATGGGGATTGAACTGGTAGATGTTGTTTCCATTTTCTGTGTAATGAGTTTCTGGGACCACCGGGTTGTGATGATCAGTGACGACACCCTTTATGTTCTGCATTTCTTTCAGTCTGGAGGATCCCATGTCGTTGAACCAGTAGACATCTGATCCACCAATGACATCCTGAGGGGTAAGCTGATTTCGTATCGCGACTTCATAATTCAGGCCCAACCTTCTGGCAACGAATACCGCTATCGCAGCGGATGCGATTCCGTCGGCATCGTGGTGAGAGTAGATTCTCAGTTTCTTGGCGTTGGTGATCAATTCTACTGCTTCGCTAATCGTTTAGGATCACCTCGCTCATCGGAATACCTGTCTCTTCCTCAACTTCGACAAAGTTCTTCCAAGACTCTTGACAGTCGCACTTCAATTCGTCCAAGAATCCGAAGTCTAGAGTCTCGCTGAAGTTCCTTATCCCTTCAGAAAACTTTCTATCACAGATGTGACCGTTGTGCGCGCCTCTCTTCTTTCCAGAAGCGGTGACAAGTGAAACGACCGGGATACCCGTGTCTCTAAGGGACTGGAGAATCGTCACGACACTCCACAGCCAGGGAGGTCTGTAGTTCCCTTCCTTGTACATCCTCTCCACTAACGTCCCCCGCTGAATGTTCATGGGATTGATCGAGATGAAGTCGCTATACTGGGCAAGCTCTCTTGCAGACTTTATTGAGTCCCTTATCGCTTCACTCTCTGTCATAAAGGGTGGTTTTAGAAGTAGATAGGTTCGGACCGATATCCCGTTTTCCCTTAGGAGCATAGCTGCTTCCTTGAAGTCGCCGAAATCATAGTTCTTGTTTACCGAGTTCTTGAGTATCGAAGGGTCTGTGCTCTCGAGCCCTATTGCGACCTGGACGCGCCCTCCGAACTTCTTGAGGTCGCCTACTACCTTTCTGATGTACTCCGGTCTGCTCTCGACTATTAGATGGTCGTAGCCCTGCAGGACTCTTTCAATTATTGAAAGTTGAAGGCCCGAATCTATCTCAATAGGATCGAAGAATGAGCCGGATGTGAATATCTTTAGAACTTCCCCCTTCGGATGTTCCTTAAGAAACGAGTTTATCTGGTTTTCTAACTCTTCCTTTCCTATCTCCGGATTGGTATCGTCCCAGTATCCGCACATAGAACAACCGGAGTGGTAGCTCCAGCTGCACCCCCTAGTCCTGAGTATCAGAACTCTTTCCAGCGTAGTCTTGTTGTTGAAAAATTCTTTCTCTGTATAGGTAGTGACGTAATCCGTTCTATCACTCCTAGATATCGAGTTCCTAATCCCCGCTATCTCTTTAGCGAGCTGGGGATCGACTTTGTTCATTGACTCTTTATGAGTGCAAATTATAAAACTGTTATCAAGCTCCAGATCACCTCTGTTGCCTTAATCACCAAATTTAGAACGGAATAGAGCCATATTGAGTCAGTTCGCGAAATCTTCTTGCAAATTGCCTTTGAACAGCCTTGGAGCGGTAACGGAGAGATTAGCAGAATGGTTTTTAATCCGTTTTCGATCCGAAACAATGTGCAGGATGTTCCTGTCCATAGGAAAGAGCTCCGATTTGACTCCATACATGGATTTTCTCTACGATATGGCTAACGAGGGTAAACACGCCCCTCATCATGATGGTTTCGGCTACGTCCTGTACTCGCAGAACGAAATAGCCACTTACAAGAGCATAGAACCGATCAAAAAGCTCAACGGAATTTATGGCACTACCCTCATGGCGCATGCAAGGAAGAAGAGCTCCTCTGTGAAGTCGATAATCAATACTCAGCCCTTTCTGTCAGATAACATTTCTTTTGCACACAACGGAACCATAAAGGGATTGGGAAAAAAGGGGAAGAGTGACAGCTATTATTATTTCAAACTGATACTCAAAGGGTTCCCAGCGGCAATAACAAAGATCAGGGAGATGAACTTTACCAGCATGAACTTCATCATAACTGATGGAAGCTATGGTGCAGCGTATCGTGAAGTGAGGAAAGAACCGGGTTACTTCTCTCTGTTTTACAAGCTGGAGGAAGAAAGGTTTACGGTCTCTACTGAGCCGATGGGAGGCAAATGGTTCGAGATTGAAGACAAGACCCTTGTGGTCTACAGAAACGGGCGAGTCAATGAGTACAAGGCTAACGATGTAGTCCCTGAAGTCATTTGACTTTTCTTGGGATGGAGTCTGCAATCCTCTGAGAAAAAGCAGATATTATCGATTCCTCAACCAGGTGTTTTCTCTCTTTCAGTCCCTTCGAGAAATAGAATATCGCCCCCTTCTCATCCCCTGTGTTTTTCACTCCAAGGAGCTCGTCTGTCACTTCTTCCAGTTCCTTGCCAGATTTCATGCTATCCATCATGGAATCGTTCATCGGTAGACCTGATGACAATCCATAGTTAATGACACCCAGGGAGTCCTTGACCGCAGCGACGTGGACATCGTAACTCAATCCCTGAAATGAGACGATCCCGGCCTCTACTCCTATTGCATAGTCGTACTCTTGTTTCACTCCCTCCACTCTCTTCAGTGCACCGGAAAATGTTTCGTGGTCCATGGGTTGAGGGTGGAACTCGTGAGTTGGTTCTTGTGCTTCCAGGACATAGTTCTTGAAGAGCTTGGTAAGAATATTCCTCGCTCCCTCAATCTTTTCAGGATTCTTCGTTACTATGACTATCCTTATGGCATTTTTCCGTACTCCATTTTCGTCGATCCTTCCCTTGATTATTCTTTCAGACTTGATAGGCATCAGATCGTCGGCTAGAATTTCCCCCACATTTTCGACCAGGAGCGGAGCTATTCCACGAGATTTCCTCATGAAATTGATTTTGTCAATGAATCCTAGCGTCTCATTTGATGCCACTATGGCGCCGTATTGTGGAGAGAGGGTGGAACCATATTGATCCATGAGCTCTTTGATATTTGCGGATGCCCCGATACTCTTGAGGTAGACTTCCAAAATCTTCTTCCTAGCATTATACGGAGGAACCTCGTATCTCTTGTTAAACTTGAAATTATCTGAACTGAGACCGATGGTGAGTTCCCCCAGCCTTAGTCCCGTCAATATCATTTCTTTGTGTGCCTTGTGGAGAGTGCTGAAGGTGCCACCCAATAGGACTTGCACCCTGCTTGATGCTTTTTCGCTATTATATGTATCCGTTTCAGGGTGGCTCGCAGGTTTTCTTTTCTCACCAAATACATCCTCTTTGACGATTTGTCCAAGAGCATTCCTAGAATAATGTAGAGAGGTAATGCTATCTTTCAATCTGCCGAATTGAACTATGCATGGTGACGTCTTGACCTCACACTTCCATCAGCGCACTGGTTGAGGTCGTTCAGTGTCAAGTCATGCGGTTTCTATTGACAGATATGCAAATTACCTTTCCAGAATTGTTCTTAGGGAAACTGGCTTGAAGTGCCAATTAGCATAGC
This sequence comes from Thermoplasmata archaeon, assembly GCA_021787125.1. Lineage (GTDB taxonomy): Archaea > Thermoplasmatota > Thermoplasmata > Thermoplasmatales. Next base: position 6,310 of record JAJYMI010000055.1, read on the forward strand.
GTCCAACATTAAACTTAAATTCGAGTTTCCGAAATCAGGGTAATGAAAATTGCAGTTGCGCATAGTAAGGAAAACAACCTGGTGCCCCTTGACCTAGCAGAGCTCATTAGCATAGTTGATACGGATGAGAAAAAGATAAGCCAGTACGAAAACCCTGGATTCGAGAGAGTTCCAGGCGGAAAAGAGATTACAATGGCGGCAATCCTCAAGCTTCAACCAGACGCTGTAGTTGTAAAGGAAGGAATGATGTGTCCTGGTTCGTACAGAATGTCTGTTGGCAGAGTTAAGTATGCACACTTTGAGGAAGAAAACCTTGATGAAATACTCCCAAAACTGGACAACATGGACGAGGTACTGACCGACGACATACCGCCTAACGTATACAGGGAAGTGGAGTGAACCACAATCCTTGAATCTTCGGGCTTAGCCTATACCTTCGAGTTTGTTGCCAATGCTTAATGGGAGATTCCTGTCAATTGTTAAGTAGCCCGACAATGCATTGAAAAGAATGCCGCGAGCCGGGATCGAACCGGCGACTTCAAGCTCTTCAGGCTTGCACTCTCCCAGCTGAGTTATCGCGGCTTGATTACTCCAGAGGATCAGCACCTCTTAGATATACTTTAACTCTCCCCGGCCCCCAAATTTCCACTGGAACACCAATGTTAATACGCCCGTGGAGATAACGAGAAGATGAGAACCCCGCTATATAGTGAAATAGTTCATCTGAATGCAAAAATGGTTGATTTTCACGGCTGGGACATGCCGATTCAATTTACCAGCATCATTGAAGAACACAGACAAGTTAGGTCGAAGGTCGGACTGTTTGATGTTTCCCACATGGGTGATATAACTATTGAGGGGAGAGATGCACAGGAGTTCCTGACCTATCTTTTCCCCACAGACATTTCAAAAGAACCCATCGGAAAGGCCATCTACTCCGCTTACTTGAATCAAGACGCGAACATGATAGATGATACCATCATATACAAGGAAGAAGAAAACAAGTACCTGGTCGTTCCGAACGCCGCGACCATAGAAAAGGTGTACAACTGGATCGTCGCTAACAGGAAATCTTACGATGTCCGGATAACCAATCTCTCTGACAGGATGTCGTGTCTCGCACTCCAAGGACCCATGTCACCGGAAGTAATGAAAGACATTTTTCCGGAAGCCAACAAACTTGGTCATTTTACTTTCATGGGGGCATCTGACAAGTACCCCGAAAAGGGACTGGAGGCTGCAACAGTTGTTGGGAGAACCGGTTATACTGGGGAGGATGGCTTCGAGTTTGTGGTTCCTAACAAGTACTCAGTAGGTCTATGGAGAGAGATCCTAAAGAATCCGTTAGTTAAACCCATAGGACTGGGAGCCAGGGACACGCTTCGGATGGAAAAGGGATTTCTACTCTCGGGTCAGGACTTCAGTGAAGACAGGAATCCGATCGAGGCTGGAGTATCGTGGATAATTGGTTGGGATCATGATTTCATCGGCAAGAAGAGATTGCTGGAAAAGAAGGGTAACATAAAGGAAAGGTTCAGAGGAGTAGTCGCATCGGACAGAATGATCCCTCGTATAGGATCTGTCCTTAAGATGGGTAGCGAGGTAGTGGGGAAGTTGACCTCAGGTTCTTTCTCTCCCTCTCTTTCAAAGGGAATTGGATTGGGATACGTCAATCCGAGCGTAGAATTTGAATCTGAAATAACTATACAGACCAGAAATATAGAGGGCAAGGGATTACTGAAAAAACCGAAGATGGTCTGATCATAGACTTTAGTTAATGGAAAACAAAACTACCTATAATCCATCAAGGAACAGTTTATGAATCCTCGGATCTCCGTATATTTCCGGATGGAAGGTAAGACCAAGGTGTTTGCCTCCTGAAACCATCACTGCCTCTCCATCGTAGCTGGACAGTACCTCTCCACTTTTCACTCTTATTATTTTAGGAGCTCTGATAAAGACGCCTCTGAACTTTCCTACCCCTTTGATCGTCAAATCCGTTTCGAAACTCTCCCTCTGACTTCCGTATCCATTTCTCTTTATGGATATGTCCAGCAAAGGAAGCGCGCCCGGTTTTCCCTCCACGCTCTTAGATATGAGTATAAGCCCTGCGCACGTACCCATCACAGGAATATTCCTTTCCAGAATACTCTTTGAGATTCCCCGCTGAAGCATAATGCTTCCAATTACCGTGCTCTCCCCTCCCGGAATGACTATCCCCGAAATAGTTTCAAGGTCGGCGACCCTTCTGATCCGCTTGACTCTCACTCCTATATCCTCCAGAATGCTTGTGTGTTCGGAGACGTCTCCCTGAATGTCCAGGACTCCTACTTCCATTGCTGGGATATCGACACCGAATATCTATCCCTTATCATCTGCTCATGATTATATGTCAAGAGAGAATCAACGGTAAGCATGAGGATACTTATAGGTGAGGTGAAGGATCATCTCGATGCTCAAGTCGAAATCTCAGGTTGGGCTCAGAATATAAGAATAATGAGCTCAGTTCTGTTCATAGAGATGAGG
>JAJYMI010000092.1 GCA_021787125.1 Thermoplasmata archaeon
TGATCTCTCCGTAGAGGTTTACATTTCAGAATTCCTCAAGATCAGGAGATCGGTGCACTTCGTCCACGACATGTCTGAAGGAGGGCTCTCGAGGGCCCTCAGCGAGATCTCCGAGATGTCGCAGTCTGGGTTCAATGTAAAGTCTGTGGATATGGAAACAGTGACATCAAGGAGTGTCAGAGAATATGGACCGAGAATATTCTCGTCCAGTTCTTCCGGTTCTCTAGTTGTATCAGTCGATCACGAGAGAAAGAAACAGTTCGAGAAAATTGCCAAGGACAATTCTTGGCCCATCTTCGAAATTGAAAAGAGAGCCAGGGGCGTGACTCTCGATGGCAAGAGATACGATTCAGAGGACAGCATTTTGGATTTCCTGCAGTAACTGTCTTTTGTCAGCGGCGCCAAGCACTATACTGTATTCTAAATGATAGACGCTAACTAATTTATACAAACGTTCAATTAACAGAGCTGTGAAGATAGACGGATTTGAACTGTTTCTTGCTAGCGATGGCACATTCAAACTTGATGGAGGTGCCATGTTTGGCATAGTTCCAAAGCCCGTGTGGGAAAAGTACTTTAAATCTGACGAAAAAAACAAGATCACGCTGGGAACAAACGTCCTTGTGATAAGAAACGGCAAGAATGTGGCGCTTGTCGATCTGGGGATGGGAAACAAGTTCGATAAACGACTAGAGGAAATTTACGAGATAAAACGATCAAAGAACCTCCTGCAGGACCTGAGTGACAAAGGAGTAGAACGGAGTGACGTGACTCACGTCTTCATCACCCACGGTCACCTAGATCACACCGGATGGGCGACGTCCTACAACCACGAAAAAATCGAGCCATCTTTTCCAAACGCGAAATACTACATGCAAGCCGATACCTGGAAGGAAATAAAGGAACCAAACCAGAAAACTAAACCAAATTACAACTACTTGAATTTTGAAAATCTAGAAGATCGACTGGAGCTTCTAAACGGAGACGAGGAGATTTTACCAGGAATTCAACTGATAAAATCAGGAGGACACACCAAGGGGCATCAAATGGTGTTGCTGAGAGTAGGTAACAAGACCTTCATCTATTTCGGGGACCTTATACCAACATCTGCACACATCAAGCCGGCCTACGTAATGGCTTATGACCTTTATCCGATGGACACATTCACCAAGAAGATCGAGATTCTTGAAAAAGCGTTCGAGGAGCAGTGGACTCTCTTCTTTGAACACGATCCAGTGACTCCCACTGCACAGCTAACGGACGTCGAAAGCTACAGTCTGAAGAGAGTTACCATCTAGAACTTCGGGCCGCCGATCTTGAGTATCTCACGGGCGATAATCAGTCTCTGTATCTCGTTAGTGCCCTCATAGATCTGAGTTATCTTTGCTTCCCTGTATCTCCTCTCTGTGGGATACTCTTGTGACATGGCCCGATGGCCCAGGATCTCCACGGCATCGGACGTTATCTTCACTGCAGAATCACCTGCCTGAAGCTTAGATAGGGAGCTCAACAGAGTTGTGTCCCTTCCGGCCTCTACAAGTCCTATAGATTCGTTGTATTTTGATACAGAAGAATGAAGCATGTTGATCATGTCTGCAAGCTTGAACATCGCCCCTTCCTTTCGGTTGATCTTGAAATCATTGCCGTAATTAATGACGTCCCTGATTGCTCCTTCGGAAATTCCTATTGCCTGAGAGGCTATACCTATCCTCCCAACGTTCAGGGTATCCATCTCAATCTTGAATCCTTCGTTGAGTTCTCCGACCATCTGTTCTTCTCCAACTTCCACGTCATCCATCAGGACTTCGGTAGTACTGGTTCCCCGTATTCCCATCTTCTTGAACTCATTGCCTACGGAAAGTCCGCTCATCTCTTTGTCCAGCGCGAATAGCGTTATACCGTGATGTTTCTTTTCCGGAGAGGTCACTGCAGATGCGAGGAAGAATTTGGCCTCTCCTCCATTGGTGATGAACGTTTTCCCCCCATTTATTATGTATCCGTCTCCCTTCCTGATAGCTGTCGTCTTTATACCCGCAGCATCAGAACCTGCTCCTGGTTCTGTTATCGCTAGCGCCCCAATTGTGCCTCTGGCGATTCTCGAGAGATATTTCTTCTTGAGCGGCTCAGAACCGTACTTGAGGATCGGCTCGCCAAACAGCGAGACGGTCACATCCGGAATGAGCGAAGTAGAAGCGCACTCTCTTGAGATTATCCTGATGCTCTCCATCAGGGCAGAGAGCGAGAATCCAAGGCCACCATATTCCTTTGGGATGTACGTTGAGAAGACTCCAATCCGTCCCATCTCGTCTATGAGGTCGGTAGGAAAAGAGGAGCTTTCATCAATTTCCGAGGCTCGATCCCTGACCTTTGAAGAAGCAAAATTTTCAACCCGTTTCAATATTTCTTGCTCAGGAATTCCTAGGTTCATTCATTTCTGTATTAGGCTAAGAAAATTAAATTTCGCTATTCTGCGAAATCTGACAAAAGTCTTATATTTGTCTTATGTATATATTCAAAAATGAGCGAAATGATCTCTGAACAATTGGACAACGGAGTGACAGACAACTTTCGGAATAGGTTATATGCTAATGGGAAGAGCAGGAACACGGTCAAAATGTATGGATACATTGTTGATCAGTTCTTGGAGTTTGTTAAATTTGATAAGAGCTCCATTACTGCAGATAATATCGAGGCTTTCAAAGAGTATCTATCTATCGAGAAAGGGTACTCCAAATCAACAATATACCTCTATATAAGAGCACTTCAATCATTTCTCTTGTACCTGGGTCTTGAAAATCTTGGTCATCTTAAGGCCCCAAAGCGACCCCAAAAGGTTCCTAACTACCTAATGAATGACGAGGTCACTGCAATAATAACGAACTGCAGGAACTTGAAGGAACGCCTGGTAGTGAAGCTCCTAGTGTATACGGGAATCAGAGTATCTGAACTGTGCTCCATAAGAGTACAGGACATAGACATCAATAGCAAGACTCTGAAGATACGAAATGGGAAGGGTGACAAGGACAGGCTGGTGGTTTTCAGCGACAAAGTAGTTTCAGATTTAAGGCTGTACATCATGGAGATGAAAGATAGTAAGGGAAGGACCGACTTTCTCTTCCCGACATCCAAGAGTAAGAGGGTCTCACCAGTAACGATAGAACGCGTCGTTAGAAACATCGTTAAGAGATCAGGCATACCAAAGAAAGTCACTCCGCACACTTTCAGGCACACCTTTGCCACATCGCTACTCAGGAATGGCGCAGATCTGAGAATCATACAGCTTCTGCTAGGTCACTCGAGTATCAGTACTACTCAGATTTACACGCATATGGATGACAGAGCACTCAAAATGGGTTATGAAAAATTCATTCCTAGCTACTGATGTGAACTTTACGGATTGCGAGAATTGCGAAGACTCTTAGACCTAATCAACAGCTCACTTGCCGTTTCATTTCAAATAGGTATAGAGCAGACATCTCATTTAAACTGAGGATAAAAACATAATAATACCTTTACAACATCCAAAAACAGAGGATCTCATTATGGACAAGAAGGAACAGGTCGCAAGGGAAGCACTTAACTACATATCTGTGGGGAACGTTGTTGGGCTAGGCTCAGGTACGACTGCTTCCCAATTCATCAAGATACTTGGAACAAGTCCTATCAAGAATAAGATCGTTGGAGTGGCAACATCACTCTCATCTGATAAACTGGCAAGAGAGGCGGGGATAAAGACCGTCGATATTGACTCCGTCGACTGGATAGACGTCACGGTGGACGGTGCTGACGAAGTAGATAGTAATCTCAACATCCTGAAGGGAGGAGGAGGTCAACTCACCAGGGAAAAGAAGGTCAGAAACAAATCGAAGAACTACATTGTGATAATCTCCGACGAAAAGTTGGTGTCCACGATTCCTGAGAAATTTCCAATTCCGGTGGAGGTACTCCCATTTGGTCACAGGACGACGATGAAGGAAATGGAATCGCTGGGAATGAAGTGTAAGTTCAGGGGAGATTTTGTGACGGACAATGGAAACCTTATCTGTGACTGTAAACTTCTAGAAAGCTGTGACCTTCAGACACTCGATCAGCAGATTAAATCAATTACGGGAGTAGTCGAAACGGGTCTATTCCTTGGAGGAAACAAGACAGTGTTAGTTTCTGACGGCGTGGAAGTCAAAGCAATGAAATAGATCTCGTGGAATTAGAGTACCAAGTTCTGAATCTGACCGAGCACATTTTGCATATCAGAAATCTTTCTTCTCTGCTCTTCTTCAAGTTCCTTCACGATCTCATTAAACGGTTTAGCTAGTCTGTACCCATGTACTGGTCTTCCCTTGCCCTCTTTCTTGATATCTCTCTTCATAATCCAGCTGTGTTCCTTTAGAATTCTCATTGCGATAGAAACTTCTGGTTGTCTAAGGTTGGCATTCTTCTCGATCTCTACTGAGGTGGTTTCCTGTCGTCCCTTCATATATACTAGTGCCTTGGAGACATTCCTGGGAACGCCCATCTGGATCAACAATCCAGCAAGCTTCTCATCCTCAGCAGTAAAACCATCTATCATACAACTCACAATAAAAATTCTATATTTATATTTTATCAAATTTATTTAGCTTATTTTTTATGATTTTCCTCTTTTTTATTTTTCCCAATCAATTTCAATAATCCGTAGAGAACTACCGACGGAAACTGATATCATGGAATTACTTAGGTCATTTAGGGAGTAATGTATTAATTCCATCAGGTAATTAAGTCAGGGGATTTGATAAAGACGTATTCACAAAAACCTTTTAGTACGTCTATCGTTAGCTACGAAATACAGTGATCTGAATGACCGTTGAGGGTGACGAAGTTTTAAAAGATATTTCTGCTGAAGTTCCTGCCGAGACGCTCGTAAGGTTCAATAACGATGAACTTAGGGCTAGAGTATTCATTGACAAATACGCAATAAGAGACAACGAGGGCGTTCTGCTCGAGAAAGTACCGGAAGAGATGTGGAGAAGAGTTGCCAGGGAAATCTCGTCCGTTGAGAGCGAGCCACTTATGGCGGAATGGGAGAACAAATTCTATTGGCTGCTCGAAAATTTCCGAATGGTTCCGGGAGGAAGAATTCTGTTCGGTGCAGGGCAGGAGAAATTCAAGAGGAGAGCCACTCTGAACAACTGTTACGTTATTCCGATAAAGGAAGACTCTCTCGAATCGATCTTCGAGTGGACGAAAGAGGCTGCAAGGACTTATTCCCTTGGTGGTGGGGTCGGCACTGACATAAGCGTACTGAGACCGAGGGGGGCGCCCGTTAACAACGCTGCACTGAAATCCACAGGCAGTGTTTCGTTCATGAACATCATGTCTGAGACCACTGGCACAATCGGTCAGTCGGGCAGACGCGGTGCACTGATGATAACTATCAGGGTGGATCATCCGGACGTAATGGACTTCATAAAGGTAAAGAGAGACCTCAATCACGTCAGACACGCAAATATTTCTGTGAAAATTACAGACGAATTCATGAAGAAGGTAGAAGATGATGAGGATTTCACACTCCACTATGAGAGCAGTAAAGTGAAGAAAATGGAAAAGGTTGTAAGGGCTAGGGAGCTCTGGAACGAGCTTATAGACTCTGCAAGGAATTGGGCGGAGCCTGGCCTGATTTTCTGGGATACGATGAGAAAAGAAAGTACATCGGAATACAACGGAATGGAAATACTGACTACAAATCCTTGCTCTGAGATTCCTCTGGAAGCCTATGGAGCATGCAATCTGGGGAATGTCAACCTTGCAGTATTTGTAAAGAACCCATTCGAAAATGCAGAAGTGAATTGGGAGGAGCTTGACAAGGCCGTCAGGTATACCGTACGTTTCCTAGACGACGTGGTGGACTACAACCTGTACAAGCATCCGCTAAAGGGTCAGACTGACGAAGCTGGAAAGAGCAGGAGAATTGGAGTTGGCTTCACGGGTCTCGGAGACATGCTCATAAAACTAAAGATAAAGTACGATACCCCAGACTCGATAAAATTCGTAGACTCTCTCTTCAAGAGGATAATGGAAGCGATATATGACGAGAGTACAAACATAGCAGCAGAGAAGGGAACTTTCCCAGCGTTCGATTTGGACAAGCACCTAAAGTCTCCGTTCATTGGCAGACTTAAACCAGAACTCCAGGAGAAGATAAAGAAGAACGGACTCAGGAATGTCGCACTGATCACGGTACCTCCTGTAGGAAGCGGTTCAGCCCTTGCTGGTACGTCGAGCGGAATAGAACCGGTATTCGCCTTTTCCTATACGAGGAGGAGTGAGTCGCTTTCAAAACAAACGTTCAAGGTATATCACCCGCTCATACGCGAATACATGGAGCTTTATGGGATAAAGGACGAGAAGGATCTCCCAGAATACTTTGTGGAGGCACACAAGATCGATCCGATGTTCAGAATCAAGCTACAGGCAGCCATACAGAGGTATGTCGACCACTCCATCTCTTCTACGGTCAACCTCGACTCCTCGGTAACGACAGATGAAGTTGGAAAGATATATTTCGAAGCATGGAAGGCCGGGTGTAAGGGTGTGACGGTCTACAGAGAGGGTTCCAGGGAAGGTATACTCCTCACCAACGAGGCGGCAAAGAAAAAGGAACACAGGGAATTCGAGAGATCTACAATACTCACCGGAAGGACCATAGTCTTCCCTCTCCTAGAAACGGGCAAACTCTACACAACCATAAACTTCGACGAATCTGGAAATCCGGTAGAGATTTTCGTCAATGTCGGCAAGTCAGGATCAGAGGAGAAGGCATATTCCGAAGCGATCGGTAGACTACTCTCGCTCTATCTCCAGCAGGGAGGAGACATATCCAAGGTCGTCAGAGCGCTCACGGGTATAAAGGGAAAGACGACAACGTTTGTCGGAGGTGCAAAAATCACATCCGTTCCAGACGGAGTCGCTAAGGCAATCGATATTGCAATGAAGGGTGAGCCCCCGCAGTCCACTCTGGTGGGACAAGGAGACTTCCTGGTAACGGCGATTAAGACTGACGAAAAGAAGGAGAAGAAGGAAAAGACGTTCTCTACCTGCCCGAAGTGCAGCAACGATACTCTCGCGATGGAGAATGGTTGTCTCACCTGCAAGACGTGCGGCTATTCGAAGTGTGAATAGTCTCAAGAGCTCGAGTGATCTCGTAGTTTCTTTCTCCCTATCGGTAGGAGAGAAATGCCATCGGAAGTAGTGGAATACTGAAAAGCTAATAGTTTGGCGGGCATCTGGAACGCGATGGCGATGGGGGAAGGGTCACGCCCTCTAAACAGGACGCTGATGAATGCGATCATTTCATCTGTCATGGCAGTAGCATCCGTGATACTTCTGATACTGTTCTCCTTCACACTCTTCCTTCTTGTGTACAGCTCTTTCTTTAAGGATCTTCCAGTCAGACCTTACTCCTACTACCTCATAGGTGCAATTGCCGCATCGGCAGCACTCCTCATAATCTCGCTAGTTTTCCTTTTCAGAAACGTTCAGTCAATATCATTTGAAACCAAGGAGAGATACCTGATACAGCAGGCGGGAGATCGCTCCGAGAAGGTACGCTCGGATGAAGACATAATGAAATATCTGGATGACGGTGAAAGGGAGATATATTCCATACTCGTGGACGCGGGAGGAACCGTTCTGCAGAGGGACATCACGAGCATCAAGGGGTATTCCAAAGCGACCATAACAAGAATACTCAGCAGACTGGAGACGAAGGGGATCGTGGAGAAAATGAGACACGGAACCACAAATCAGATAGTCCTGAAAAGAGTTTCAAAATAGATTTCACAGAAATGAAACACGTTTCAGCATACATTTAAGAGTTCTTTCAGTCTTGAAGATAGTAGGGTGAAATAGTGAGAAATCACATAATGAGATTCTTTTGGATCTTCATAGGAATAATAGCCGCCGTAGTGGTGGTCTCGGTAGTGCTCAATGCGCTATTCGTTCACAGCTACTACCCCACAGGAAGCTATCCCTACTATGGTATGATGGGATACTGGGGAAGCTACGGCCCGTTCTGGGGGTTCGGGGCGCTAATGATGCTCATACCGTTAGCCCTCCTGGTATTGTTCATACGGTGGATGGTTGGAATCCCGGGAAATCACCACGGTCATGACCACTTTGGCTGGCACGACGGTGATGCGCTGGAAATTCTCAACAGACGCTACGCCAACGGTTCCATAACGCAAGAAGAATATAACAGAATGAAGGAAGAGATTACCAAAAAGTGACCGGCTACACTCCCTCTCTCTCTTCCACTTTTTCTTTTTATCAAGCGCATTGTTGAGAATACAAATCGCAAACATCAGTGAAACATTTAAGAAAGCACTCCGGTTGGCGCATTGAAGAGATATGACAGCAATGGAGATAGAGATGTGTCATTCGTCGTTTCCCGCTACGACACGCTATGCAACATACAAGTCAAATCCACCCGAGGAGGGCTTCAGACATGTGGACGAGGTCGCGGTGGTACAGATATTTGTCAAGGAACTGGAGAAATATTTCAACGGAATTCCAGGAAGAATCAAGGTCACGATCGAGAGCGAAGATGTTGTGAAGGGAACCCCCGTATGACTGTCTCGATATTTCTTCTCGATCAATCTCACTCCACTCTAGGAAGGCTGCACGCCAATCGCAGCAACAATCCTAAATACCAATTGCGATCGGTTTAAATACAAACAAGTTCTGTCGAAAGAGCATTAGCCACACGTCTCTGGCGATAGTGCCAATGGTGGTTCTGAATTGAGAACGCACCAAGACGCAACGGCTGTGCAGCAGTGATAAGAATGGCAACACCAAATCATTCGAGACATGGGTCTATGGGATACTATCCCAGGAAGAGGGCAAGGTCAATAATACCGCACATCAGATCCTGGCCAGAAATCGACACCGGTCCAAAGCTTCAGGGATTTGTCGGATTCAAGGCAGGAATGACTCACGCGCTGTTCGTTGATTACAGGAAGAGCAGCACCACAGCGGGTTCCGAAGTAGCGTCGTCCGTAACGGTGATCGAGGTTCCACCGCTCAAGGTGGTAGGAATAAGGCTCTACGGAAGGGATACCTACGGAGAGCACACGATCGGAGATGTCTATGACGGCGGCTCAATAAACGAGTTGAAGAAGGTACTTCCAATCTCAAAGGAGTACAAGCCGAAGGAACTTGACGGTAATGATGCCACCGATGTGAACGTCCTGGTCCTGATCCAGAATGAAAGGGTGAAGGCAATTTCAAAGAAGGTCCCGGACATAACAGAGATAAGGATTGGCGGAGGTACGATAAAGGAGAGGATCGATTATGCCAAATCGATACTGGGGAAGGAAGTGAGTTTTGACTCTTTTTCAAAGTCTGGAAAGTTCGTCGACATCATAGCGGTAACAAAGGGCAAGGGATTTCAGGGACACGTGAAGAGGTGGGGCGTAAAGCTCCTGCCATACAAGAACAGGAAGCACAGGAGAATGATAGGTACACTGGGTCCATGGCACCCCGACTGGGTCAGGAACACTGTACCGCAGGCTGGTCAGATGGGATTCCACCAGAGGACAGAGTTCAACAAGAGGGTTCTGTTCTACGGAAAACCGGAAGAGAAGGCGATCACTCCGAAGGGAGGGTTCCTGAACTACGGTGAGGTAGTGAACAGCTACATCCTCGTGCACGGCTCAGTTCCGGGTTCTACCAAGAGAGTCATAAAGTTGAGAGATCCAGCAAGACAGTTCGTTCCCGATGTTGAAAAGGTGGGAATGACTTATGTGTCAGTAGAGAGCAAACAGGGGGCGTAATATGACAAATTTATTTTCATTAGATGGAAAGGTTGTGAAGAGCATTAAGCTGCCTGAAGCATTCAAGTTTCCGATCAGGAATGATCTGATAGTCAGGTTCACAAATGCCTATCAGTCAAACGGGAGAACACCATACGGGAGCTACTGGTTCGCTGGCAACAGAAGGGTCGGCCACAACATGGGACCCAATCACGGTATCTCCAGATATCCAAGGGTTGCTGGAAGCTCAAGGGGAGTCATGCTGAGCAACGCCAGGGGCGGAAGGTCTGCTCATCACCCCGTGACAGCAAAGAACTGGGACCTCAAGGTGAACAGGAAGGAGAGAATATATGCAAAGCTATCAGCACTGTCCTCCACGGTTTCTCCAGAACTAGTCAAGCAGAGAGGACACAAGTTCACAGTCGAGTCTCTTCCAGTGATTCTTGAGGACAGGTTCGAACAGATAGAGAGAACGAGCGAAGCGACAGAAGTCCTAGAGAATGTCGGAGTTCTGAGCGATATCATAAGGTCGAAGGAAGGTACAAAGATCAGGGCGGGCAGAGGAAAGAGCAGGGGAAGGAAGTACGTCACGCCAAAGAGCATCCTCTTCGTGGTCAAGGACAAGTCCCGCATATCGAAGGCACTGAAGAATCTTCCAGGGGTGGACATAGTGAAACCAGAGGAGCTGAACGCATACGTACTCGCACCGGGCGGACACCCTGGCCGGCTGCTCGTCATGACTGAGGGAGCGCTCAACGACGTTCGGGGGTGGAAGATATGAAGAGTCCGTACGACATTTTACTCAAACCGTTCGTCACAGAGAAGTCCATGCTTCAGATCGAGAGGGACAACAAGATATGGTTCATCGTCAACGAGAAGGCGACGAGGGATCAGGTAAAGAGGGCAGTCGAGGAGATATCAGAAATGAAAGTGAGCAATGTCAATATTTTGAGGGACAAGGAAGGGAAGAAGGCTGTTGTAAAGATATCAAAGGATTTTTCTGCGGAGGAGCTGGCTACCAAGCTGGGAATATTCTGAGGTGAAATCATGGGAAAGCGAATAGTTGTTCAGAGGAGAGGAAAGGGCGGGCTTATGTACAAGAGCCCCAGCCACAGGCACTACGGTCAGATAAGATATCCATCGGAAAAGAACTGGGAGGGAAGGGTCGAGAGGCTCGTCAGAGACCCAGGTCACTACGCTCCGGTTGCCGTCGTGAGGATGAACGACCAGAGCAACAGGAATTTCATTGCCCACAGCGGCATGTTTGAGGGTCAGAAGGTAAGGGGCGGTCTCGAGGTACCGTCCATTATCGGGAACACGCTCCCGCTTGGTCTCATCCCGGACGGGGCAGTGGTCTACAACGTGGAACTGAAACCCGGATCCGGAGGAAACATAGCTAGGACTCCAGGGTCATTCTGCACGGTTGTCGCCCACGGCGAGAACGTCACGCTCAAGCTTCCGTCTGGTAAGATGAGAGACATAAAGCCGTCCTGTCTGGCCACAATTGGAGTGACCGGCGGTGGCGGGAGAAACACGAAGCCATTCCTGAAGGCGGGAAAGAGAATCCATGCTTACCAGAGCAGGGCAAAGAGGCCCTACACGGTCAGGGGAATTGCGATGAATGCCGTCAACCACCCGCACGGAGGTGGAAACCACCAGCACGTGGGTAGACCATCCACCGTTGGAAGGAATACGCCACCCGGAAGGAAGGTTGGAAGACTATCTCCTAGAAAGAAGGTGAAGATAAATGCCTGAGGATAGGAGACTGAGATCGCAGAAGGCAATAAAGAGGTCGAAGAGGAAGGCGACGAAGGCAATAGCCGAGAGAGGGAAGGAGATCCTCTACAGGGGGAAGACGATGCAGCAACTGCTTGCACTGGATCTCCCTGAACTGATGAAGCTCATACCCGCAAGGGCGAGGAGATCGCTGAAGAGAGGTTACAACATAGAGCAGCAGAGGCTTCACGACAGGCTGCTCGAAGAGGATTCCGTAAAGACGAGAGTGAGGGACCTCATAATCATCCCTCAGTACGTCGGAAAGACTATTTCGGTGTACAACGGCCACCTCTATCAGACGTTCACGATCAAGGAAGAGATGATTGGACACTACATTGGTGAGTACTCCCAGACGAGGAAGGAAGTCAAACACTCCGGACCCGGAGTCGGTGCAACGAGGGGATCGAAATTCCTGCCGCTGAAGTGAGGTCTTGATATGAAGTATGTTATGGAAACCGACAAGAAAAAAACCGCAAGGGCAACATCGGTGAACACGCCGATCTCACCCAGAGACGCACTAGAAATAGTCAGGACCGTCAAGGGGATGAAACTCGACAATGCGAAGGACTATCTCGAGAGCGTCATAAACAAGAAGAGTGCAGTCCCGTACAGGAAATTCCTTGACTCCGTATCCCACAAGAGGGGAGTTGGACCAGGAAGGTATCCAGTGAGAGCAGCGAAATTCATTCTCGAGACGCTGACGAACGCAGAGAACAACGCAGAATTCAAACAGCTGGATTCTGAAAAGCTGGTCATAAAGAGCGCAGTCGCCCAGCCCGCACCGCCAATAAAGTACTACACTTACAAGGCGTTCGGATCGAGCGGCAAATTCTACAGGGAGAGGGTACACATCCAGATAATTCTGGAAGAGCTTGAGGCGGAGGAATCGCAATGAAAGAACTGAAGTTTCTCAAGGAGAACATCAGAAGACAGCTGATCAAAGAATATCTGATACACGAAATAGGGGACGCGGGGTTCGGTGGAGTCGATATCCAGAGGACACCGCAGAACACGATAGTGATGCTGAGGGTCGAGCGCCCGGGACTCGTCATTGGACGAAGAGGCTCGAAGATAAAGAACATGGAAGTGACGCTTGAGAAGAAGTTCAACCTGACCAGTCCACTCATAAAGGTGGAGGGGACGGAAGAACCAGGACTGAATGCGCAGATAATGGCCCAGAAGCTTGCCAGATCCATAGAGAAGGGATGGCACTTCAGGAGGGCAGGACACAGCATTCTCAAGAGGATAATGGACTCCGGGGCCAGGGGCGGTCAGGTGAGGATGGGCGGAAAGCTCACCGGCGAGAGATCCAGGAGCGTAAAGTACACCTCAGGAAAGGTCATCTCATCGGGTTTCCCCTCGGAATCAATAGAGAAGGGTTTCGCGGTCGCAATGACGAAACCGGGGATCATAGGAGTCTCGGTCAAGATCCTCAGAAAGAACGTGAAGCTGCCAGACGACATTCAGGTCGGAAAGGTAAAGTTCGAGGAGGTGACGGCTAGTGGAGGAAATGAAGGCAAAATTGATACGCAAAATGAGTAGCGAAGAGATCAGGAAGAAGTACTCAGACCTGCGAGAGGAACTGATGAGGGAGAGAGGGATATCCGCAATGGGTGGAGCTCCTCCAAGCCCGGGCAAGATAGAGTCGCTCAGGAGACAGCTGGCGAGAATGGAGACCGTAATGAGGGAGTCTGAGAAATGAAGGACGACAAGATTTTCAGGGAACTGACGCCGCTGGACGAGATAGCCAGGGAGTCTCAGGTCATAACGATAGAGACTGACAAGAGAAGGTACGGCAAGTGGGTGACGATAGTCTCAGGGTTCGATCCGCACTCGGAAGACATCAAGGAACTGGCGAAGTCGCTCAAGAAGAAGACAGCGACCGGCGGAACAGTGAAGGGAGAGAAGATCGAGCTTCAGGGGGACCAGAGGGACAGAGTGAAGAAGGTCCTCGAGGAAATGGGATTCAAGGTCGAGGTCTCAGAATGAACCCCACTCTGACCGATGTCATAGGTTCGAAGGTCGTAGTGGTCAGGCACTCGGATCCATCTCTGGTGGGACTTGAGGGAAGGGTTGTGGACGAGAGAAAGAACGTCCTGACTCTCGAAACAGGCAGGGGGGAAAAGATGCTGCCGAAGACTAGTGGAATTTTATTGATTGATGATCAAGAGGCCGACCTCAATAGGATGAGGTTCAGGCCAGAAGACAAGATGAAGAAAATAAGGAGGAAAGGAAGGCAATGAGGAACATAGGCATAGAGGTCAACGAGCCAAAGGAAGAGTGCACCGATTCAAAGTGCCCATTCCATGGAGAGCTTGGAGTGAAGTCGCCCATCATTCAGGGCAAGGTCACTTCTGTAGCTATGAAGGGCACAGTGACGGTCGTAAGAGAGTATCTGAAGAAGAACGAGAAGTACGAGAGGTATGAGAAGAGGAGAAAGAGGTACCATGCACACCTGCCGGGGTGCATTCACGTGAAACTTGGAGACACCGTGAAGATAGCGTACGCGAGGCCTCTCGCAAAGTCGGTCTCGTTCGTCGTCATAGAGAAGGAGGGAGAAGAATGAAGGGACTTGCTGGCACGCAGATAAGGGGCCTCCCCCTGGGGGCAAAACTGGAGTGCGCAGACAACTCTGGCGCCAAGATAATCTCACTGATAAATGTCAAGGCATATCACAACACGAAGAGCAGAATACCTGCAGCGTCCGTCGGCGATATGATAATAGCGTCAGTCAAGAAGGGATCTCCCGAGATGAGGAGGAAGGTCGTCTACGCGGTCGTCATCAGGCAGAGGAAGACGTTCAGGAGACAGGACGGTCTGATGGTCGAGTTCGAGGACAACGCAGCCGTTCTGGTTCAGGACAACGGAGAGACGAGGGGAACGGAGATAAAGGGTCCAGTGGCGAAGGAGGCCGCTGAGAGATGGCCGAGGGTTGCAGCCCTAGCCAGCACGATCGTTTGAGGTGAAATGATGAAGAACATTAACGTCCATCTGTCGAAAGATCTGATCTCGAAATACGGGATAAAGAACTTCCCGGTTAGGAAGGGAGACATCGCAAGGATAGTCAGGGGAGACGCAGAGAAGGACGAAAAACTGAACATCGTTGGCAAGGAAGGAAAGGTCATCAAGATCATCACGGACGAAGGCAAGGTCGTCATCGAGAACGTAAACATAGCCAAGTCGGACGGCAAGATGAAACCGAGGAAGCTGGATCCGAACGCCATCGTTCTCACAAAGATAATACTGGAAGACAAGAAGAGAAAGGAGAGGCTGACGAGGCTCGCATCACTAAGGAACAAGATAGTGGAGGATGAGCCCGAACCTGTTCCAGAGCCCGCAGTACCAGAGAAGAAAGAGGAGAAGGAACCAGAAAAACAAGAAGCTCCGCCCGAGAAGGAAGATGGAGCGGATGAGGGAGAAGAAGAGGAGGAAGAGAAGGATGAGTAAACACATCAAGAGATTGGCTTCACCCGTCACTTGGAAGCAACCAAGAAAGAAGTTCACGTGGTCCGTACGCTCTAGAGCAGGACCGCACTCTCTGAGGACGAGTGTACCGCTGATGGTAGTCGTGAGGGACGTGCTGAAGTTCGCAGACACATCAAAGGAGGCCAGGAACATCATTTCTAAGGGAAAGGTGGAAGTGGATGGAAAGGTCGTCAAGGACTACCAGAGACCCGTCGGTTTCATGGACATCCTGTCCGTGAAGGAAGCGGGAGTCGCAAAGAGGGTTCTGATGGACAAGAAGGGAATCCTGGTCCTGGCAGACCTGGGTCCACAGGAAGTCGGGTGGAAGCTCGTCAAGGTCACCGGGAAGTCCATCGCGAAGGGCGGCAAGATACAGATATCAACTCACGACGGGAGAGTAATACTCACGAGTGAGAAGGGAGTGAAGAGGGGAGATACGCTAAAGATAGGCATACCCGACCAGAAGATTCTGGAAGTGTACCCAATGGCAAAGGAGACGTCCGTCTATGTCACCGGCGGAGCCCACAAGGGGACAATAACCACGATAAAGGAGATCAACGTCTCGAGGAGCTACCAGGAGAACACCGTCGAGAGCAACGACAACTTCACGACAACGATGTCAAACGTCTTCGTCCTGGGAAAATCGAAGGGCGAGATATCGATACCGGGAGGCGTCTGAAATGCCTGAAATGACTGACGTCGTCATAGACAAGGTAACTATAAACATAGGCGTCGGAGAGGCAGGGGAGAAGCTCGAGAAGGCGAAGAGCGTGATCAAGCTGCTCACCACTGGAAAACCGACTATCACAAAGGCAAAGAGGACTAGCAGGGAGTTCGGCATAAGACAGGACCAGCCCATCGGGGTCAAGGTCACTCTTACTGGCGAAGAGATGGACAGGTTCCTGAAGGCGGCACTCTGGGTCAAGAACAACAAGTGCCTCAGCTATTCATTCTCGGAGCAGGGGAGCTACAGCTTCGGCATAGCCGACTACACAGATTTCAAGGGAATGAAGTACAACCCTGAGATTGGAATATTCGGCATGGACGTGGTTGTCACCTTCAAGAGAAGAGGTGGCTACCGGGTTGCTCGGAGATGGATATCGCCAAGGCCAGTCCCGAAGAAGATCAGGATCAAAAGGGAAGAAATGATGAAATTCATGAAGGAAAACTACGGTGTTGACATACTGGAGGTGGGGTGATTGGCACAGACCAAACTAGCCCCTAAGAAGAAGTACGGAAGGAAGGAGGGCTGTGAGAGGTGCGGCAGGAAGAGAGGTCTCGTGAGAAGGTACAACCTGCATCTCTGCAGACAGTGCTTCAGGGAAATCGCTCCCGATCTGGGGTTCGAGAAGTATTCGTGAGGTGAAAGAATGGGAGATACGTTAAATGATGCATTGATTTCCATAAAGAACGCTTCCAGACTAGGAAGACAGGAACTCGATGTGAGGGCATCCAACCTCGTCGGGAGGGTGCTCAGGGTGTTCCAGAAGTATGGCTATATAGAGGAATACGAGTACGTTGAGAACGGAAAGGGCGGACTGTTCAAGGTGAAGGTCGCAAAGACCGTAAACAACTGCGGCGTCATCAAGCCAAGATTCTCGATCACGAGGGACGAACTCGAGAGGTGGGAGTCCAGGTACCTGCCAGCGCAGGATATCGGAATACTGGTCATATCGACCACTTCCGGAGTGATGAGCAACGCAGAAGCGAAGAAGAAGGGAACGGGAGGAAAGGCACTTGCCTTCATCTATTGAGGTGATATGAGTGGAGAGAATTGTTGAGATACCCCAAGGGGTCAGAGTGAAAATGGAAGGCTTCGATTTCGAAGCACAGGGGTCCAAGGGGAAGGTGAACAAGACGTTCAAGAACGAATACGTGGCGATGGAGATGAAGGACAAGAAGATCAGGATATTCACGAAGAGGGAGAAGAAGACGGATCTTGCGGTCGTGGGGACGTGGGAGAGCATAGTCAACAGCGCATTCGTCGGAGTGACGAAGGGGTTCATCTACACCATGAAGATAGTCTATGCACACTTTCCGGTAAAGGTCACGGTGAAGGGAAACGAGGTGCACCTGGACAACTTCCTGGGAGAGAAGAGCGCTAGAAAGATAACGCTCGGACCAGAAACGAAGGTCACAGTGAAGGGCGATATGGTGACGGTCGAGGGGAGCGACCTGGAAATTACGGGAAATGCTGCAGCGAGGATAGAGAGGATGAGCAAGATAAAGGGGTTCGATCCTAGGGTATTCCAGGATGGGATCTACATTGTGAGGAAGGGTGATGTCGTTGAAGGCTGAACTGGATCGCGAGGGAAAGAGGCTGCTGGGAATCAGGAACAGGATGAACAGGAGGAGACCCGAGTTCCACAGGCAGGAATGGTTCAGGTACGTGAGGCTGGGAACGGCGTGGAGAAAACCCAGGGGTAAACACTCGAAGCTGAGGGAGAAGAAGGGGTACAGGCACGCGTGGGTAGAATCAGGTTACAGGGGACCGGCGAGGGTAAGGAACCTTCACCCGTCCGGGTTCCAGGAGGTCTACGTTTCAAGCATAGGAGACCTCGAGGGTATCAACCCCAAGACCCAGGCAGCGAGGATAAGCTCTACGATAGGAATGAAGAAGAGGAGGATAATCCAGGAAAAGGCGAAGTCCTCCGGCATCAGGATACTGAACGAGGTGAAATGATGGCAACACTGAGTCCGCAGAAGAGAATGGCTGCATCCATACTCAAGTCAGGAAAGTCGAGGGTGTGGATGGACACGAAGAGCGTTGATGACATAGCCGAAGCTGTAACGAGGGACGATATCAGGAAGCTGATCAAGAGGAACGTCATCCAGAAGAGATCCGAGAAGGGAAATTCGAGGGGCAGATTCAAGGTAGCAAAGGCACAGAGGAACAAGGGAAGAAGGAAGGGACAGGGATCCAGGAAAGGGACCAAGAATGCCAGAGATCCCAGGAAGAGGAAGTGGATCAGGGGCATAAGGGCGATGAGGAATGCACTGAAAGAAATGAAGGAATCAGGTAAGATAACAAGGTCCGACTACAGGGTCTTCTACAAGAAGATCAAGGGAGGGGCATTCAGGAGCAAGAATGCGCTGCTCCTCCACATGAGGGAACAGGGAGTCCTCAAGGGTGAGTGAGATGAAGTCCAGATACATAATGCCGCTGAAGAGGAGAAGGCTCAAGAAGACGGATTACAGGAAGAGACTGGCGCTCATCAAGGGAGGAGTCCCGAGGGCAGTCATAAGGAAATCGATCAAGAACATCAGGGTGGACATTGCGGAGTATGCCGTGAACGGCGACAAGATCGTTGCACACGGATCCACCATAGAGCTGAAGAAGTTCGGGTGGACCAGCCCGACCGGAAACACTCCGTCTTCGTACCTCGCAGGGTACCTGGTTGGCCTAAGGGCCAAGAAGAAGGGGATAAAGAAGGTCATAGTTGACCTCGGCAGGCAGAAGGTCATAAAGGGAGGGAAACTGATGGCTTGCGTCCAGGGTCTGGTAGATTCTGGAGTCAAGGTGCCAGTGGACAAGAAGTTCCTGCCACACAAGGACAGGCTGGCAGGGAAACACCTGAAGACGATCAAGGAAAATGCGATAGATGAGGTCAAGAAAGCTATGGAGGAATCACTGTGACAAAGGAAGCAATAGAATGGATACCCAAGACCAGACTCGGAAAGATGGTCAAGGAAGGGAAGATCAAGTCGATTTCAGAGGTGCTCGGAACCCACATGCCGATAAGAGAACCCGGTATAGTTGACACCCTCGTCCCGAACATAGAGGACGAGGTCATAGAGATAAAGATGGTACAGAAGATGTCAGATTCGGGAAGGAAGGTCAAGTTTGCGGCGACCGTAGTCATCGGCAACAAGGATGGATACGTCGGTATGGGCCACGGCAAGGCCAGGGAAACGGGAGATGCAATAGAGAAAGCGATAGAGAATGCCAAGATAAACCTGATCGAAATCAAGAGAGGGTGCGGATCCTGGGAGTGCGGATGCGGCAGGAGTCACACCGTTCCGTTCCAGGTAATGGGCAAGTCCGGATCGGTCCGGGTCTACCTGAAACCTGCGCCACAGGGGGTCGGACTGGCGATCGGGGACATACCGAAGAAGGTACTTTCGATAGCGGGGATACAGGACACCTGGGGGTTTTCAGAGGGGCACACCAAGAGCACGGTGAATTTTGCATACGCAACGTTCAACGCACTCAAGGAGACGGCCAAGTTCAAGATAAACGATAAACTGACCCTCAGTACCCCGATATACAAGGGAGGTGTGATGAATGTTAGCAGTGATAAAAGTCAGGGGAAGCAATAAGACGGAACCAGGAATAAGGCGGGCCTTTCAGGAACTCAGGCTGAACAAGAACAACCACCTCGTACTGGTGGATGAATCGCAGGTCGGACAGGTGAAGAAGGCGAAGGACTACGTGACCTGGGGAGAGATAGACGAAGAGCATCTGGTCAGACTGCTCCAGGAGAGGGGGAGAATGACTGGTAACAAGCCCCTGGACGAAACCGTTTTAAAGGAACTTGGTTTTGGAACGTTCAAGGACGTGGCATCCAAGCTGCTTGACGGGAGCCTGAAGGTCAAGGACATCGATAGCATGAAACCGATTTTCAGGATGAACCCACCTAAGAGGGGATATCACTCCACGAAGAGGACTTTCAATCTCAAGGGTGCACTCGGATACAGGGGAAAGGACATAAACAAACTGATAGACGCAATGCTGGAAGGTGGTAAGAGTGGTCAAGGAGAAAACTAAGAAGCTGAGAGGCGGGTCGTATGGCAGGGGACACAAGGCCGGAAGAGGAAAGGGAAAGAGAGGGGGAAAGGGAATGGCCGGCCTCGGAAAGCACAGGTGGATCTGGATGCAGGTCAACATGCCGGACCACTACGGAGGACACGGGTTCGTCAGGCATGCTCAGAGCGTCGATGTGAGGGCAATAAACATAGGAGACATCGACAGGACTTCCGACAGGCTCATAGAGAAAGGAGTGGCCAAGGTCGATGAAGACAAGGTGAGAGTCGACCTCGGCAAGATGGGGTACGGCGTCCTCCTCGGAGGGGGACAGGTCGGGAGACCGTTCATCATAAAGGTAGGAAGGGCAACTGAGAAGGCAATAGAAAAGGTAAAGAGCGCAGGGGGAGAGGTAGAAACTGATGGCGGAGATAAAGAGGAATAGATTAGTTTCCATACCTCTGATTCTCGTATTCGCTCTCAACGTATACATCGACTACAGGTACACACACTACAGCATAGTCTACACAGTGATTCTGTCGCTGTTCCTGTCGCCGCTATACTACCTGGCATACCTCCTGCTGTCGTACACCGGAGAGGGATCGAGATTATATGGCTGGAAGAACCTCGTCGAGAGGCTCCCTGCCGTAAAGAAGCCAGGTAGACACGTACGTTTCAAGGAGAAGTTCCTCTGGACCGCGCTGGTCCTCATCATATACTTCGCTCTCTCGAACATATTCGTTTTCGGGCTGGAGAAGTCCCAGATTATTGATGTATTCGCTCAGTTCCGTACGATCTTCGCAGGCCAGGCTGGTTCGATTATGGACCTCGGAATAGGTCCCATAGTCACGGCGAGCATCATAATGCAGCTGTTTGCGGGTGCAAAGATAATCAACATAGATCTGACGAAGGGCGAGGATAAGGCTCTCTACCAGGGGGCGCAGAAGCTCCTGGTCATAATCATGATATTCGTGGAGGCGATACCGCAGGTCTTCGGGTATCTGCCACCAGATTCTGCATTTATAAGTGCACTGAATGGAACCGTCCCGGGCTATGGACTGTTGCTCGCCAGGATGGCGATCATACTCCAGATATTCATGGGTTCGTACCTGCTGTTCTTCATGGATGAACTCGTATCAAAGTGGGGTATAGGTTCGGGTGTGTCGCTGTTCATCGCTGCAGGCGTCTCGCAGGCACTGATTCTCGGTACTCTCAACTGGGTGCCATCGAGCACGACGACTGCTCTATCGATACTCAACCCTCCCAGCGGTGCTCTTCCAAAGACATTCTACCTGCTGGGACACTTCAGCTCTGCCCAGCTCTTCTCAGGGGGACTGGAGAGGATAGTGTTCGCACCTCCAAATCCGCTGATAGCCCTGGCAGGAACGATTTTCATCTTCTTCCTCGTGGTCTGGGCACAGACCGTCAAGGTTGAACTTCCGCTCGCTCACGAGAGGGCAAGGGGCGCAAGAGGAAGGTATCCGATACAGCTGATGTATGCTTCAAACATACCTGTCATACTTGCGGCCGCGGTTCTTGCGAACTTATCAATGTGGTCGCTGGTGTTCTGGACCAATCCATCACTGGCCCACGTGCCGATACTCGGACACGATTTCTTCCTGGGGGCTTATCCAACTTCATCTCTCGCATCACAGCTCAACATCCAGCAGACCACACCCATAGGGGGACTCGCGTGGTACCTTGCAAATCCGAACGGGATAGCCAACTGGCTCTTCCCGATGCTCCAACCCTCGGTCTATCAGACACAGCTCATCGGGCACCCGCCCTGGGAGATGGGTATTCACGTCCTGGCATACGTCACGTTCATGGTCGGTGCATCGATTATGTTTGCAAGGTTCTGGATCGAGACGACCAACATGAACTCCGAGGGTGTAGCCAGACAGATACAGAGTTCGGGGATGCAGATACCAGGATTCAGGAGGGATCCTAGGGTCCTGAAACGCGTCCTGGACAAGTACATTCCAGCGATCACGGTCTTCAGCGGTGCTGCCGTTGGAGCGCTGGCAGCTGGAGCCGACCTCATAGGCACGGTCGGTAATGCATCTGGAACGGGAGTACTGCTGACCGTCGGTATAGTCATACAGCTGTACCAGGCGATGGGCAAGGAACAGCTGACCGAGATGTATCCCTTCATGAGAGACTTCTTTGGAGGGCTGTAAGTGAGGGTCATAATAGGTGGCATACCTGGCGTTGGAAAGACCACAGTCCTGGATGAGATCGTAAAGGAAGGGTTCAGAGTGGAGAACTATGGAGACGCGATGCTGAAGGAGGCTATCTCGATGGACTATGCAAAGAACAGGGACGAGCTGAGAAAGCTCCCGGTCGAGAGACAGAAGGAGATCCAGATGCTGGCAGCCGAGAAGCTGGCACGCTTCAAGGACGTCATTATCGATACTCACTTCTCGATCAACACGCATGGCGGTTATCTGCCCGGTCTTCCGGTAGCCGTGCTCAACGTACTTCAACCCGATCTGTTCGTTTCGGTAGAGGCTGATCCACTCGAGGTGTTCGAGAGGAGGAAGAACGACCCGAGGAGGAACAGGGACAGGGATTCACTGGAAAGGATAAGGGCACACTTGGAAGCAAACAGGAGCTATGGCATAACTTATTCAGCAATGACAGGCTCTCCACTTCTGGTTGTCATGAACGAGAACGGCAAGGTCAAGGAGGCATCTGTTAAGATAATCCAGGCCATAAAGCCGCACGATGGAGGAGTGAAATGAGTCAGAGACCAGGGGCAGTGCCCCAGACCAGGGAACAGCAACAGGCCATGTCGGCCGGCATGAGGACGCAGATGCTCTACATGTTGCTCATGTTCCTCGTGATATTCGTCTACAGCATCCCTACAATAAGGAATGCATTTGCAATTCCCATGACCTACATTCTTCAGCCGGTCATTGGGTTCGGTTTCAAATACCCGCTGTTCACAATACTGGGAGCGGCCCTGGTGACGGGTTTCGTCAACACCATAGCCAGGCACTTCTTCACAGATTACTTCGGAATGGCAGAGATGCAACACAAGAGCAGGAAGCTCCAGCAGAGATACAGAGAGGCAATAAGGAGCAGGGACAAAACGGAAATGGACACGGTGAGGGCGGAACAATCCAAGTCGATGCAGGACTCGATGAAGCTCACCCAGCAGCAGATGAAGCCCACCATAGTGACGATGCTCCTGTCCGTCTTGATCTATGCGTGGCTGATCAAGTTCATGTATTACATCAAGGGAAGCGTCACGCTTAGCACCTATCTTCTCATCTCATATCCGTTCGGGGCTGTACAGGGGAACCTTATGCACCCCATCTATGGCGGATTCCCAGTATGGATGCTGCTCTATCTCACGTTTTCAGTGACTTTCCTATATCCGCTGCAGTATGGACTGAAGCTGTGGTACATGACGCGGAAGGTAAAGAATGAGGGTAACTATATCCGGCCCGCCGGGCAGCGGTAAGACAACGGTTGCAGAGATAGTCAGCAACAGGTTGTCTTACGAGCTAGTGACCGGCGGAAAGATATTCCGCGAGCGAGCCAACGATATGAAGATCTCCCTGGCAGAACTGGGCACGGAAGCGGAGAAGGACGGCAGGTACGACAGGATGCTGGACGGATTTCTGCTTGACGTCCTCAGGTCCAGACAGGACGTGATCGTCGAGTCAAGGCTCTCAGGGTGGCTCTGCCATCTCAACGGAATTACCGCTTTCAAGGTGTTCGTGGATGCTAGAGAGGAGGTCAGGCTCGAAAGGATCAGGAATTCCATCCAACACAGAGCTGAGGAGAAGGGGGACAACATCCTGTTTCAGATGAGAGAGAGGGAGGAAAGCGAGTGGGAGCGTTACAAGAAATACTACGGCATAGACTACAGGGACACATCAATATACGATCTGGTAGTTGACGCAAGCGATGATAGTGCAGATGAGGTTGCGGGGGTGATAATCGGTGGGCTCAATCTTCGGAAAGGAACCAGCTGAAAGGACGATCGAGGAGCGCATCAACTTTGGTTTTGTCGTGATAGACAAGCCGCGTGGCCCAACTTCACACCAGGTCTCGGCATGGGTGAAAGAAATTCTCGGAATATCGAAGGCCGGACACGTTGGCACGCTTGATCCCAACGTCACCGGAGTGCTGCCTGTGGGATTGGAAAAGGCCACCAGGCTTGCCGATTTCCTGCACGAGCAGGGGAAGGAGTACGTATCACTAATGCTTCTTCACAAACCGGTCGACAGGACGAGAGTCGAGGACGTCATGAAGGAATTTACGGGACAGATATTCCAGTTCCCTCCTCTGAGATCTGCCGTCGCAAGGAATCTCAGGAAGAGGGAGATATATTCACTCAAGCTCATGGAAATGAAGGACAGGCACGTCCTGTTCAGGGCAAACGTTGAGTCCGGCGTCTACATCAGAACGCTCTGCAGAGACATGGGAGATGCGATGCTGGTGGGTGCCAATATGGTTGAGCTCAGGAGAACCAGGAGCGGCCCGCTGGACGAATCAAACCTCTCCACTCTTCAAAAACTGAAGGATGCATTCACTCTATACAAGGAGGGTGACGACAAGTTGCTTTCCAGTCTGTTACTGGACCCGGAACAAGTGACAAGGGACTATCCCAAGGTGACCATAAAGGAGAGCGCTATCGATGCCATAGCCCACGGAGCGAGCGTCTTCAGGAAGGGAATCATAGAGGACTATGGCGAGGGAAAGACGGTCAGGATAATGAGCCCAAAGGGCGAACTTCTGGCGATGGGAGAAAGGGATGGAGAGAACATCAAACCTGCAGTGGTACTCATAGACAGGGGTGTGTACCCCAAAGGCTGGAAGAGCCCCAGTCAGCCCATATAAAATATTTTAATCATTAGCTTATATACATAAGTGTACAGCAGTTTCCTTGCACCCATTCTGATTGCGCTGACGCTGGGTTACCTGGCTACGCTTATTGCAAGACTGACTGGAACTGTGTACATCCCTTATCTGCTCGTGCTGGGAATAATAGTGGGTCCCGTGCTGGCCCTGATAAAGCCGAGTGAGGCGTATCTTCTCTTCTACAATTACGTCGGTCCCATCGGTGCAGCATTTGTGATACTCGCAGAATCTGCAAAGATTCCCAGGTACTTGCTGCGGAGAATAGTCAAGCCTCTTTCTATGATGTTGACGTTCGTGCTGTTCGTCACGGGAATCACAACCGGAGTGATACTGGTCTTCCTTCTGAGGGCACCAGTGTGGGTAGGCTTCATGGTGGGAGCGATCATTTCATCCACTGACCCTGCATCAGTCATCACATCACTGAAGAAGACCAAGGTGTCGGAAGTCCCTTCCACCCTGCTGGTCACCGAGTCAGTGTTCAATGACCCATTCTCATACCTGTTCCTTGTGCTGGTCGTACTGATATTCTTGCCGGGTAACATGTCGTACGTGCAGGCATCTCCGTTCTCCTTCAACAACATCTTCCTCTACGTGTTCTTCACTCAGGGTCTGTTTCCCGTACTGATTGCAGGCGCCCTTTTTGGACTGCTCTACCTGCTGAGGATAAAACTTCCCAAGGACTTCAAGGAGTACTACACAGCAATGTTTCTCCTGTTTGGTCTATCGGCATACTCCATCACGGTTGTAGCGGGAGGCTCAGGGTATATGGCTGCTGCAATATTCGGTGTGCTTTCAGGAAACTTCATGCCGAGAGATACGGAGTTCGAAAGCTACAAATCGTTCATGGACAACATCTCGACGTTCGCTGCAATACTGATATTTGTGTTTCTGGGCGCGTCCATCAATCTCTCGATCCTCATCTCTTTTGTTATACCCGGAGTCTTGATCGCACTGATACTGATATTTGTCGTCAGACCCTTCTCAGTTGTTTTGGCCGGATCGATAGACCTGGACATGAAATACGGTGATCTGCTGTTCGTTGGGCTCGAAGGTACCAGGGGTGTCTTTCCAGCCATTCTGGCTCCGACGGTGCTCATCATAGGAACCGATACGAACAATGTCCTGCTGCAGTACTGGGGGCAGGCCATAGAGGCAATCGTGCTGGTGGTCATATTCACCTCACTCACCATCCAACCCCTTCTGATGGGGCGAATATACAAGGCGCTCCACAAGGACGAGACGTAGACAGAGGAAAATCTCTGTTGAAGAAATCTGGCCCACTGAAGAAGAAATTTCGTTATCTCTAAATGTTCTCAAATTCCTCGCTGACGTCTATTATGACTTGTTCCATCAGCTTATCGATGTTTCTTGCGGAGAACTCTCTCAGACCGCCCATTTCACTCTTAACCTTGGCAACGAATTTTGAATTTTCCGTAAAAATGTCGAAGTGAACAAGAAGCTCTTCCATAGGTGCTAATGGGCATGCTGTATAAATTCTTAACTCATTTCTGGAGCTAAATCTGCAGCTCTCTTTGATGAAAATGAGGGGACCATGGGAGTATCACATCATAAAAAACTAATATGACAATATGATTATGGACTGGGAAGTGAAAGGAACTGTGATGTCACATTGATGAGACTCGGCAAAGCTCTCCCTCTGAGAACTATCCTATTTCCAGTATTTGTAATGATTTCCATGATACTGGGAGTAGAACTCAGTTTCAGAGCTAGTAATTATATCGCGGGTGTGTCCACGTTCGGAATTCCGATCGGGCTTTTCTTTATGATCTATCCCGCTATGACGAAGGTTCATCTGAAAGAGATTCTGGGTGGAATGAAAGACATCAGGAAACTTGGCCTTATGGTATTCTTGAATTATGCAATTGCACCTTTTCTTGTCGCCGGTCTGGGCTATTTTTTCTTTTTCGAGATCTTTGAAAGATTCGGACTTATAAGTTCGCAGATTGGTTCCCAAGTGCTGGTAGGAATAATCCTACTCGGGGTTGCACCGTGCATTGCAATGGTGATGGTCTGGACGGACTTGGCCAAGGGGAATCTCGCAGCCGGAGTGTCATTCGTAGCCTGGAATTCTATAATTCAGGTCCTGACAACTCCATTTCTCGTGTACCTGCTCGCAAGGACAACTCTGATCATTGATCCATTGGTCATTCTCAAGAGCGTGCTCCTGTACCTGGTAAGTCCATTGGTTGCTGGCTCACTGACCCGCTACCTGCTGAGCAGAAAAAAGTATTTCACCGGACTTCTAAACCTGCTCGGAGGTGTCCAGATTCTGGCCCTCATGTTCACAATAGTGAGTATTTTCTGGAGCACGGGATCGGGTATACTGGATCACGCATCACTCATCTGGATGGTCGGTGTCGTGATGCTGTCATTCTACTTTGTTCTGTTCCACCTCGGATACTTTGCCGCGAGAAAAGCAAAATTTGACTATCCAGACTCAACAGCAATTGGGTTCACCGTTTCTGCAAGAGACTTTGAGATCAGTATAGCCATCGCGATCGTTGCCTTTGCGGCCTATCCATATGTCATACTGACCACTGCAATAGGACCTCTGTTGGAGATACCGCTGATGCTGATGATCGTGTGGTTGCAGCTCTCCAGGAGAAATGCTATTCTTAATTCAAATGCCATAAAGGAGGTGAGTGTGGCTGAAAAATGAAGTTGTCAGAGCGTGTACGATGAGGAACATCGAGAAGGTCGACGTAACGGAGTATCAGAAACTGTCGGAGCTAGTCTCTGCGCTTGGGAATGGAACTAGAATTGCAATCCTCAAGATAATAGGGAAGTACGGAGAGGTGTGTACGTGTGAGCTGGAGACAGCGCTTGGTATTCCCCAATCAACTGTATCAGTACATCTTCACAGATTGTACGAAAATGGTCTGCTTGAAAAGAGGGAAGAATGGAAATACACCTACTACTCCGTGAATCCAAGATTTAAGGAACTGATCAAGGTGGTCCTGGAATCCAAAGAGTAGGGCGTTTGTCACTCACGAGTTTCAACAAAAATCTGAGAGGATCTCACCCGAAGTATCCCAGGTCCTCTTTTCTCTCCTCTGACGGGGCGTTCTCGATCATTCTGTTGGTGATGTCCTCTATTTCTTTGATCCTCTCGTCAAGGCTAGAGGTGTCTGTGCCGAGTTTCAGGTAATCTACGAGTATCTTTGCGACCTGTTTTGCTGATTTTGGATCTGTAAAGTAACCGGAAGTTTCGCCCATCAGGCAAACTCCAGGGAGTTCAAATAGTTCCAGGCCCATCCCAAGAAACAGTCCTGCCCCTCCGACTATCCCTCCGCCCGGTTCATTCTTTGAAAAAATGACTCCAAGTTTTTCGACTTCGTCCCTCACCTCTTTCGAGGTGTACGCTCCCAGAACCCTTGGGATCTCCATCAATTTCCCTATCTGGTATCCTCCAAGAGTGATTATCCGTTTCACATCAAACTTTGTTCCGAGTTCCAGAACTTTGTAACATATCTCATACTGTCCCTGAGATGTAAGTCCCTGGAAATCTCCTGTAAAGAATACCAGGTCGCCTTCCTTCCTTTTCTTGTAGTAGAGTTCGTTTCTGACCAATCTTGCCAGAGCGTTCTCATTCATAAGGACCTGTGGAGGAAGATGGTGTGAAAAAACGTCCGCCAGCTTCTTCGCCTTGAGTGTCTCAATCATGAAGTCTGCGGTTATCTTTCCAACATTGCCAATTCCCGGCAGCCCCACTATCAGTACGGAATTCTTTAACTTCACATTGTCTACCATTCTAATTATTACGCTTTCCATTTTCTCACTCCTTCCCATACAGCATCTTCATCCTGTATTTTCCATATTTGTCTTGCGGCGAGAATCTCGGAGGGATGGTTGAGATGGTGGGTGAACCACACTTTGGACACACGTTTTCCATGCTGTATGTGCTGCACGCAGTGCACTTGAAAATGAGGCTCTTCACTCTTTCACTGGTCCCTCGCCTATCCCACCGTGCTTCTTTAGATAGGCTATGATATCCTCTCCACTCTTCTCCATATTTTCTTCTGCAATCTTCGCGTCCTCAGCATGAGAGACGATCCTGTACTGTGGGGCTCCAAGATAGGTGATCTCGATGCCCTCCCTCTCTCCTGCCTGAAGCGCTTTCTTGATAATCTCTATCCCGTTTCCTGAGTTGTCCTTTAGTCTTATAATGCCCCTTACCTCAGCCACTGGAGGTTTCAGGTTTTCTCTTGCGTAACTCACTATAACTGTGGCCCACTCCTTGTTCTTCAGATCGGACGAAAACTGTTCTGGCTCCACCGCTGCTACATCTAGCGCATAAGCTAGAGACCCGAACTTCTCCTCCATCTCTTCTGCTGCTGCCACTTTGTCTAACTTTCCCGGGAACTGAGTCGATAGGTTCGCAATGATCTTCTCTGCCCTTTGCTCATTCTTCCATTCCTTGAGCTTCTCCCTCTTCTGATGATCGTTCACCCTTCTCAGTGAGAGATCAAATCTTCCCCTGGAGGGGTTGGCATCCAGGACCTTGCAGACTATCCTCTTACCTTCCCTGACGTAGTCCCTGATGTACTTTATCCACCCTGATGACACCTCGGTGATGTGTATAAAACCCTCCTTGCCAGTATACTCATCAAGGCTGCAAACTACACCGAAATCTCGGACATCTTTAACCGTGCAAACGACGAGATCTCCAATCTCAGGGTCCCTCTTCTTCATTTGAATTCTCCGGTTATCTGTCCATTTACCTCGAACTTGCCGCCGGTAGGCTTAGCCAAGACCGTGTT
Organism: Thermoplasmata archaeon; assembly: GCA_021787125.1. GTDB lineage: Archaea > Thermoplasmatota > Thermoplasmata > Thermoplasmatales. The sequence continues at coordinate 29,427 of JAJYMI010000092.1, forward strand.
GCATACGGAACACTTTACCTCCGTAGAACCTCTCGCGTACGTCAGAGTCTCCGTTCCGCAGTCAGGGCATTTTATCTTTATGAATGACTTATCCATTCCCTTGATCCTAGCTGACATTTACGCCTCCACCTCTGCGAGCTCGAATTTCTTGGCTCTCCAGGTTGGAGTGTGATAAGCCTTCTTGCATTCCAGGCACCTGTATCTTATGTTGATTCTCTTGGTTGGTTTCTCTCTACCTTCGTAAACTGGTCTCGGGAATCCTCCATAACCAGAAGTAACTCTCCTAAATCGTCTCTGTCCTTTTCTCAGTTCGCTGGCCTTCTTCTTCTTAACCCTCTCGATTTCCTGTAGAGTATGTTTCTTACAGTGAGGACAGTATCTCATAACCTTTCTAGGTAACTTCAATCATATCACCGGTGTTGCAAGCTGAATTTGAACTGTATATTTAAGCGTTTATTCATGTATGTGCAAAAGCACGTCATAATGCCCCCAATAGTGGTTTCAGCAACACAGGGGCGGACAACCCCAAAAGTCAAATTTCAGGAGCTATGAGAATCTACTTCTCGCAGTGTGTCGACTTTGAAAGATCTAGGGTCGCCCGCGTGACCTGGAGCCACTCTATAGACAATGAGAATGGAGTCACCATCGATTGTTTGATCCATTTGAGGCTCCTCTTGCCCACTGCATTGCAAGTCTGAACCAATTTTCATCGTTCGGTGGATTCTCTGCTTCCTGCTCCTCAAATTCTCAAATGTCCTTATTTAGCGGACGTAGAATTTTGCCAGAGACGTGTTATAACGGAACACAAAACCTGGACAAAAATTATCAATCTGATGCACATAAAGTTGCTTATGCTGGACGAAGTTCCTCAATCCTTCGACTCGCTGCAGATTGAAAAAGAGGTTTCTGAATACTGGGAAACAGAGGACATTATGCAGCAATCCTTCGCTGTAAACAGAGGAAAGCGAAGGTTCTCTTTCGTCGAAGGACCCCCTACTGCAAACGGTCCGCCCCACATAGGACACGCAGAGACTAGAGCCATGAAGGACCTGTTCCTACGTTACAAGACGATGAAGGGGTTCGACATCTATCCCAGAATTGCGGGCTGGGACTGCCACGGACTTCCGGTTGAAATTGAAGTGGAGAAGAAGCTCGGCATAAAGAACAAGACGGAGATAGAGAAACTCGGTCTTTCAAAATTCAACCAGCTATGCAAGGATAGTGTGTTTGAGTACGTGAAGGTGTGGGAGGACGTGTCCAAGAGACTCGGATTCTGGGTCGATTATGACAATGCATACATCACCATGAGGGACGAGTACATAGAGAGCGAATGGTGGGCCCTAAAGGAACTCTACAAAAAGGGACTGCTCTTCAAAGATTTCAGGATATCACCGTACTGTCCGAGGTGCGGTACAACTCTGAGCGCTCACGAAGTCTCCCAAGGATACAGAGAGGTGGAAGATTTTTCGATATACGTGAAGTTCAAGATAGCTGGAAAGGACGAATACTTTCTGGTCTGGACCACTACTCCGTGGACACTACCAGCGAACGAGTACCTTGCCATCAATCCGAACTTCACCTACGTGCTAGTAAACTATAGGGGGGAGAAGATATGGATCGTAGAAGATAGGGCGAAGGTCGTACTCAAGAAGTACGAGATTCTCGAAAGTAGGCAAGGCTCCTCGTTCGTCGGCACTAGATACGAACAGCTGATACCTTTCCTGAAGGTCAAAACCGGGCTCTACGTAGTCGCGGGAGACTTTGTAACAAAGGAAGATGGTTCAGGAATAGTGCACGCTGCGCCCGCTTTCGGTGCAGACGATTATGTGGTCTTGAAGAAGGAGAAAGGAGAGCTCTATGTGACGGTAGATGAAGGGGGAAAGGTATCTCTCGAGTCGCCCTGGAAAGGGATGGACGTCCAAATTGCAAGCGACAGGATCATCGAATATCTCAGAGAATCTGGTCAACTGCTCAAGACTGAGAAGGCCGAACACACTTATCCGTTCTGCTGGAGGTGCGACACAAGGCTGATCTTCTATCCAGTGGAATCTTGGTACATCGGAGTGTCAAAGGCGAAGGATAAAGTCGTGAGTTACAACCAGAGAGTCAACTGGAAACCTGAGCACATAAGAGACGGAAGGTTTGGCAACTTCTTGGAGGAGGGAAAAGACTGGGCGCTATCGAGGAACAGATTCTGGGGCACTCCACTTCCCGTGTGGATCTGTAAGAACAACCACGTGTTCGTCCCGGGGAGCAAGAAGGAACTGCTTGATAATGCAACCAATGTACCAAACAACTTTGAACTGCATCGACCGATGGTGGATGAAGTGAGGGTAAAGTGCAGCGAATGCGGACTGGGAATGGAGAGGGAGCCTTATCCCATAGATACGTGGTTCGATTCCGGCTCGGCGTTCTTTGCACAGTTCCATTATCCGTTCGAAAATCAAGACCTATTCAAAGAGAACAACCCGGTCGATTTCATAAGTGAAGCGATAGATCAGACCAGGGGATGGTTCTATTCCCTTCACGTCATCTCGTCACTCCTCTTTGAAAGGAACGCATACAACAACGTCGTCGTCATGGAGTTCGTACTGAACTCAAAGGGCGAGAAGATGAGCAAGTCGAGAGGGGATAAGGTCGATCCCCTAGAGATCCTGAACAAGATAGGTACAGATTCTCTCAGACTGTTCTTTTTCCAGGGTCCCCCATGGAAGCCGAAGAGATTCTCCGAAGAGGTAGCTACTGAATTCTCAAGGAAACTCCTGGGAACACTCTACAACTCCTACCTCCTCTTTTCAACAAATGCACGACTGGATGGATGGACGCCACGGAAAGAGGCAATAGTATCAGACCTCGATAAGTGGCTATCCAGCAGAACGAAGGAATGCATAGATTCAGTTACGAAGCACATGGATGACTACGATCCTCACCTTGCACTCGACGACGTGAAGGACCTAGTCATGGATCTCAGCCAATGGTACCTGAGGCTTTCGAGGGATACTTTCTGGAGCGGTGAGATGACGAGGGAGAAGAGGTCATCGTACTACGTGACCTATGATGCACTGGTCAGTATAGCAAAGATGCTAGGACCATTTACACCCTATTTTTCAGACTATCTATTTAGAAAGCTCACGGGTGAAAAATCTGTACACCTGTCAGAGTTCCCGGGGACAGCGGAGTTTGACAACACTTTGATAGATGAGATGAAGTATGTAACGGAGATAGTCGAAACGGGAAGGAGAATAAGGCAGAAGAATGGATTGGTCCTCAGGAGGCCCGTCAAGGAGATCGTAGTGACGGAGCAGAAATACAAGGACGTAGTAGAGAAATATGGGGAGCTAATAAAGAAAGAATTGAACTCCAAGACTGTTTCAATGGGTGATCTGAAATCATACCTGAGACAGGACTTTTTCCTGGACAGGAAGTCAACCGGCAAGATATTCGGCAGGGATCTGAGCAAGGCGGAAGACGAATTTGGGAAGAATGAAAGTCAGGAGTCGTTCCTGAAGTCTGGAAGCGTAAATATAATGGGAAAAATCATCACCAGAGAGAACGTTGCAACGAGAGAACACCTGGACGAGAGGTTCGTATCAGACGATATTTCGGCTAACAGGATAATAATCAACAAGGAATTTGATAAAGACCTATACCTGGAGGGACTTGCAAGGGAAATAGTGAGACGGGTGCAGAGCATGAGAAAAGACGCGAGTCTGGAGTACACTGACAGGATCTATCTGCACATAGAGGGAGACGAAGCCTTGTTGGAAGCATTATCTTCTTTTAGAGACTACATACTCTCCAGCACGCAGGCAGAAGAAAAGGCAGTGGTGAACGGTTCAGACAAAATATGGGACGTCTCGGGTCTTGAGTTGAAAGTGAGCATAGAAAGGATTACTCCGTAGATTCATTTTTGAGGTGTTTTCCAGCCCATCTAGGTCAGAAAAGGATCAGATGGATAGCAATTCCCAGGATGGCCAAAAGAAGTGATAACAACAGAAAGACCACGAAAGTCAGAACCGCCAGAAGAAAGGCCCTAGCTGCTCCAATTGTGTAAGTGGCCATTAGTACGAGTAGTATCAGCACGAATCCAATTATTCCAGAAAACAGAGGAATCAGTGGCGGAAACAGAATAAAGAAGAGGACAAAAATTACTGCGGTCACAAGGGTTGACAGAAGAGCTCTGCCAAACTCTGATCTATCGTGGACAAGGAATTTGGATGCCAGGTAGAGGGGAAGTGAAGTCACGATCCAGAGCACAATCAACGCAATTGCTGTTGCTAGTGCTTGCGAGATGTTCCCTATTACCATCAGCGGTAGAGACAGAATTTAGACATAAAATTATTCATAGGTGTCAGAGAAAACCTGACCGACAAAACCTGAACTCATACAAGCAAAACGCAATCAATTTTGTGGGACAACGAAGATCTCTTCTTCGACTCTTATCACTCTCAACCTTTCCCTTCCTTCTGAGTCAATCACTGCCTTCTCTTTGAAATCAAATGGATCGAGTATGTAAGCCGTATCTCCCTGCCTGTAAAGTACATCAGCTTCCTTTATGCTCTCACCAGTCTTGTAGACGGAATAACCCTCCAAGTCCTGCAGCTTTTTCTTCTCTCTGGATTTCGTTTTGAAGCTGATTAGCGTGACTATGTCAGACTTGATGGAAACGACCAGGTATAGTTCCTTATCGACGCTTATCACATCCAACTTCTGGAAATTTGGGATCCTGATCGATACCGTAATCCTGTAGAGCTCGCTGCCCTTCTTCATTCCAACGAGATGCGAGGTCTCCTTGTAGGTCCCTCCGAAATGTTCTAGGGCCTTCCTCGCTATTGCCCTTGCATACTGCTTATCCGACAGGAGTAGATCGTATCCTTCCTTGATTCTGTCCATCTTCGTGAGAAACACTTCTTTGGATGGAGCCTCCTCAATTGCTTGCAGGAGATGTTTCAGGACAAAATCCAGTCGTTCTCCCTTCTCCCCTCTCAGCTGAATAATCGCCTCGTAGTAATTTCCCAGTCTCTTGGCACAGACGGGACAGGTAGAAAGAGAAGTGTGAAGGAAAAATTGGCCCTTCCGTTCTTCACCGTTCTTTTCGGATATTCCCTCGAATGAAATCTTTCTGTTGTATTCGTCTCCGCTCACTTCGAATGAAGGCTCACGAACTCCGAACACCGTCTCTATGACAGAGCTTATCACGTCCTCTTCCTTCATTGCCTTATCCGACCACCCTCCCAAGAATACGGAACCGCACTGGGGGCACCTTTTTACTTTGATTGACTTGACATAGTCCTCGGTTCCACTCCCCTTCTTGCATTCATCACAAATGATCGTCGACCGATCGACTTCCTTACCGCAGACTATGCACTTCGTGTCGGTCCATGCTTATATGACTAAAATTATTTTGTCTTCTCAACGGCCTTGGGGATCTCCATTGGTGTTTCAAAATATTCTCTGAAGAAAACGCAGTTGTCCTTTCCCTTGCAAGCAAGGAGGTTCAGCTTAGAGCATCCATGCACATCCAGATATACGCACTCATTTTCGAGCGCATTGAAGTGTCCCCAGACGTCGCACTCCTCTTGAATGCATTTGTAGCCAGGATATTTATAATGGCACACGTCTTTTAGGTCAGAGAAAATGCACCTCACGGAAGTTGATAAGTCGGTTGAATAAATAGTATCTTAGAAAATCTCAACTAATTCGTAACGGCATTTCCAGGAAACCAGATTACTCCTGATGGAAGATTCAGGAACGGCTGATATGTCCAGATGTCAGTCTAGGGCCTTAACCTGCGCATGCTCCTTGGGAATGGTACTACCTTGTTTATGTGATCCAGTCCTGCTAGCCACGTGAGGACGCGATCGACTCCTAGTCCAAATCCAGAGTGCGGCACACTGCCATAGCTCCTCAGATCGACGTACCACTGGTAGTCCTCAGGGTTGAGGTTTTCACTCCTCATTCTCGCAATCAGTTCGTCCTTATTCCAGATCCTCTCTCCTCCCCCAATCACTTCACCGTACCCCTCCGGTGCCAGGACATCGTGGTTCAGGACGTGGAGGGGATCTTCTGGATCCGGTCTGTGATAGAACGGCTTGAGCTGAGTCGGGAAGTTGTACACAAAGATCGGTTTGTCGAAGTCCTCCGTGATAGCTCTCTCTTCCTTCTCTCCTAGGTCGGATACATCATCCAGCTGAAGTCCCTTCTGTCTTCCTATCTCGATGACCTTTTCATAGCGATACCGGTAGAATGGTTTTTCAATCGCCCTAATCTTGTTCACATCTCTCTTGACAATTTCCAGCTCTTCTCTGTTGGAGTCCAGCAGGTGTTGAGCAATGTAAACAATCATATCCTCTTCCATGTCCATCATCTGCTGGTTGCTGACCCACGCCGCCTCAGCCTCGTAGTGAGAGTACTCAGTCAGATGTCTCCTTGTCCTTGATTTCTCGGCTCGGAACGATGGAGAGATAGTGTAGACATTTTCCAGAGAGAACATAAATGCTTCAAGATAGAACTGGGAAGATTGAGTGAGATAGGCCTTCTCGCCGAAGTATGGTACTTCAAAGAGGGTAGAGCCACCCTCGACCATGCCGCCAACAAACATTGGAGGCTGCACCTCGTGGTAACCATTCTCTTTCATGAAGCTTCTGATGGAGTCAAGTAGGGTCTCTCTCATCTTCATTATTGCAGTCATTTCCCTGCTTCTGAGCCAGAGGTGTCTTATGTCAAGCAGAAACTCGTCACTCTTGTCTTTCGTAATTGGAAAATTTTCAGCGAACTGGTATACCTTTATCTTTGTGGCGTGTAGCTCGTATCCTGTGACCGCCTTCTGTTCCTTGGAGCACTTTCCCTCAACTTCTATGGACGTTTCAATTGTTGATCTCTTAGCGGCCTCGAACTCTTCTGGAGTAACGACTCCCTTCTCTACAACGACCTGAACGATGCCAGTGGAATCTCTGATAACAAGGAAAACCAGTCGCCCGGACTCCCTGGATCTGTAGACCCATCCTCTCACGGTCACCACTGAATCTACGTGACTATCGTTCAGAATTTCGCCGATGTGCATATTGACCTTAATTTATTGCCGTATAAATACTGTGTTTCAGCGGTTATTACTCTACCAGGTCAGTGGTGAATGGTCTACAGTCTATTCCTTCTTTAATGTGGATGACACCAACTTCTCGAAAGTCTCTTTGAATTTTGGAACGGTGCTATAGCTATGCAGTTTCTCAGGTTCAACCCATGAATAACTAGAATTTTCTTCGTTCAATCTGACCTCTGCGGACTTTGATTCCATGAGCATAGGTGTGATTTCGTAGAGTATACTCTTGTTTCTGACGTAGATCTCACTTCCAACTTTCTTGAGAGAAGAATCCGTTATCCCACACTCCTCTTCCATTTCTCTTCTTCCCGTCTCTTCTGGTTTCTCGCCTTTCTCTACGTAACCAGAAATTCCACTCAGTTGCCCAGGATACGAGGTCGCGGACTCGGCCCTCTTAAGCAGAAGCAATTTTCCTTTGTGGACTAGGTACACGGTTGCAACTCTCTTTTTTTCGACATCAGCTATATAGACTTCTCCGGTGGAGCCGTTGATCGAGATCTTATCTCCTCTCGAAAATATGTCCAGCGGTATTCGATCGACCATGGGTATGTCCGATATTATTGCCCCAGTCACAACCATCTGTTCTGCCGATTCGTTTATCAATCCTACGGGTCCGATGTTCTTGGTCTTCAGTTCAAGGAATGTGTATGACCCTACTGTCGATCCCCTTCCGCCTATGAACGCTAGGATTTTGCCCGTTATACTTGTGTTCTCACAAGGTCCGCTAGTCACGAAACCATCCCTGCTGATCTCACCAAGGGGAGAGATGAGCTGGTTGCAGATTATCACCTCAGAAGTAGCCTCTCCTGGAGATAGACCACGACCTCTTATCAAGCGATCACCCACCTAAGAAGGTCCATTATACCCATAAAGGCGACTCTCTGATTTCCATATCCCTTCAACGGAAGATAAAACGTCGCTTTGCCCGAGTTGGTACCAGTGCTCCTGTAGCTGTTGCTCAGAGGTGAGACAACCATACAGGTGTCCGAGAACACCTTCCCTCCAAAATTCTCTATGGTCTTCACAGCATCACTCGCTTTCGCCTTCACTTCGCGTGAAGTGAAGAGGAAAAGGTCTGGACCGACCTTCTTCTTTCCCTTCACAAGACCAGCTATGTAGTCCAACTCTTCGGAAGAAAGGTGCGGACAGCCTATTGCAATCAGTTCAGGTTCTTGCTGAGTTGAATTCTTACCTATGGTCTCTTCTATCTCTTCCTTTCCGACATAGATCACTTCTGGAGATTCTGAGACCAGACTGGATTCCTTGGTGACTCCGTCTACATGAAACATCGGGATAGAAGATGTAGCGGAGAGGGCTGCGGAGAATGCCTTAAGTTCTACTCCTTTTGCTCCTCTCTGTCCCCTGACTACGGGTATATTCCTGTTGAGTTTGGGTCCCAGAAAAAGTCCAAGTGCTGCGAATCTAGTATAATCGAGTTGTTGTTCCACATTCACAACCACCGAAGCCTTTCTGCCTTCGTCCCTGTGCAGACCGTGATCAGGTGTCTTTCCGATGACTGCAGCTGCCAGGGCGGACGGGCCGCTCTCACGGTTCGTTCTTGCCCCGATAATGGAGTTGACGTAGATTATTGCAGAGCTCTCTGCCCACGAAATGTGATCCCCAAAACTTGGCTCGTTGTAATAGTAGTAGGGGGTGCACGTAAAACTATCCATAACTCCCATTTTCTGGTATATCTCGATTATCTCCATCTGCTTTCTTCTGAAGATCTCGTCGATCTCCACCGGTCCACCATTATTAATATCAAATCCAAGCGGATTGAGAGAAGTGGGTACAGATACCGGGTGTGATATTTTCTTTAGAAATTGAATACCTCCCTCACCCACGTTCTTGTACGATACTCCGGAGATGTGGGCAGACTTGACCGGTATCAGTTTCTCTGCTTCTCCCAGCTCGCCGAGCGAGTAGAGTAATCTTATCGCGATCTTGGGTGCTTCTCCTCTCTCCCCATCGAATATCCTCTCTTCCTCTCTGGTGAGCTGCAACTAAATCACCTCTGTGACAATAATTCTTTAATCTTTTGTTTGGGGTCAGGAGACATGAAGATGCTTCTCCCGATGATTAGGTAGTCAGCACCGCTCTCTACCGCTTCCCTGTAGCTTCCGCCCTGGGTCCCTACTCCGGGCGAAAGTACCTTTAGACCAGATACTCGCTTTAGGGCCTTTATCCTCTCCGGATGAGTCGCAGGGGCCACTATACCATCTGCGCCTTCTTCCTTTGCCATGACAGCAATTCTTTCAGATAATCCAGATAAGTAGTCGGCGTTGCCGGGATGAGACATTTCTGCAACGACGTAGAGATTCTTTGCCTCTTTCCTGGCTTCCCTTACGACGTCCCTTCCTACAAAACCATGAACTATCACACCAGCCGCGCCATTTGCTGTCACTACCTTGGCGATGTTTCTGGAGACTTCAGGTATGTCGGCAATCTTGATGTCGACTATGACCTCTCCGAACCTAGTCACATCCCTTATAACGCTCACTCCGTTGTTGAGTATCAACGGATATCCAACCTTGAATGCCTTTACATAGCCAGAAACGTCCTCTGCAACTCTTAGAGCCTTTTCCTTCTCTTCGATGTCCAGGGCCAGTATTATGTTGCTCTCCATCCGCTCGTTATTCTGACTCAAAATAAAATGTTGTCCTATCTCTTTTAGTCACAGGTATTCAGGTGAACATTAGAGAGGCGATAACTATTTTAGTTGCTTTAAATGTCCTTCTGAGAAGTAAAGAATGAGTCAGGACACTGGAATGCTAGGGGGAAAACTCTTCGAGTACATAGACGAACTCTTGGGAAAAATGCGGACAACTATAATCGCGTTCATAGTGGTCTTCTTTGGTCTCTTTATTATTGGACCCGTACCCTTTAAGCTGGATGGTATCACCCTGTACTACCCCTTTCCATCTTTCTATGGCAGCTTTTCCGTCCATATTCTTGAACTTATGAAAACGTATCTTGTTCCTCACAGGATGACGCTGATCCAAGTGGCACCGTTTGATGTAGTGATAAGTGTGGTGTACGTATCCCTTGCGATTTCAATTTCCTTCATAATTCCCATCCTCGCATTCCAATTCATAAATTTCTCCAAGACTGCCCTCTATCCCAAGGAGAGAAGAATTGTCACGCTATCCATATTTCCAATTCTGGTCCTGTTCGTTGTTGGAGTTCTGTTCGCGCTCAAGCTGATCTTGCCTCTCCTCTTCCATTTCATATACATATTCACTACCGTCGTCGGAGTAGCGCCATTCCTTGGAGTTGCGCAGTTCGTTTCAATAGTCGTTCTGATCACCGCAGGAATGGGTGCAGTATTTGAAACTCCGGTGATCGTATTTTCGCTATCATACATAGGGCTGGTCCCGCCATCTACTTGGTTCAAGAACTGGAGATATGCGATAATAGGTGCGTTCTTCATAGCGCTACTGATCTCACCAGGTGCGACTGGCGGCATAATGGAGACCACCATTGCAGTCATAATTATTGGTCTATACTTCTCGGGGGCCCTTCTGGCCAGGTGGGTATTGAGCAAGAAAATTCAGGTTGAACAGAAACCTACGATTTCGTGAAGACGATGTGCACAAAGTATTAGTTGTTAAAAATATGTGTTGAAAAGCAACTCGGGAGGATCAAAGAATGACTCACAAATCATCCGCGCCAACCGTCGAAGGATTTAGTAAGATATCGTTCTGGAGAGAGGAATCTGTAGGCGTTATCACTCTTCTTGCTCCTGGGCAGATAGACAATGCCCTGCTGGAAGAAATGATCCGTGTGCTCTCGATCGCAGCTGTAGACGACAAGGTTTCATCGGTCCTAGTTACGGGTTCCAATTACGTATTCTCAAGAGGACTCAGTTTGCCGGACAACAGGATCTATGCGGAACTCAGAGAGTACTACAAGCGGATACAGAGTTTCGTCCTGTTCTGGATGGCTCTAGAGAAACCGATATTCTCTGCAATTAATGGAACATCAACGAACAACGGTCTGTCCCTGGCTCTACTTGCTGACGAAGTTTTTTACTCGGACAACAGTAAGATCGTTCTAGATAAAGAAGAGCCGACAGTTTTGCTCGGAACAACGTCCATTCCAGATAGAATATCGATAGGGGATGGGAAGTTGAAAATAAATGGAATAGAGACTGGAAAAGACTCAATGATGGAGGAAGTGTTTGAGAGAACAAAGCGCCTTCAAAATGTCAGTTATCACAGGGTCAGGAGAAAGAAGTTTCCAGACCTAGAAAAAGTGCTTCTGCAGGAAGAGATAGATTTCCTGGATTTCTATCTCTGGTGCGAAGGATGCAAGTGACAGAAAAGTACCCAAAATAAATTTACTTCTACTATTCAGTCTCGAGATTATTCCTTCGTGAGGCTTAGTAATTTACTTCTGCACTGCTGTGGAAGCAGGCTCAGTCAGAT
>JAJYMI010000044.1 GCA_021787125.1 Thermoplasmata archaeon
TAACTCTTCCACGGTGATATGGTGATGGTTCCGTCCCCGTCAATGACTTTTCCAATGCGCTTGGAGTAAGCAACTCTGGAGACTATCTTGTCTGGGCGATCTGTGGAAAAGAAGAGTAATTTTTCAGTCTCGCCAGAGATCGTTCCACCATAGCTCTTCAGAAGCCCAGTGATCTCGGCCCTTGAGATGTCACGAGAATCCCCCAGATACTCTGATACCAGTTTCAACGGCCCATAATCAACTATGAGTAAATGAAGACAGCGACATTCTTAATCAAGTTCGATATACCACTAATCAATGCCAAAATACAAGGAGAGCGGGGTCGATTTTTCCTCCGTTGGTAGCTTCAGAAATGCAATAATAAAAGAGCTTTCCTACAGAGGGTCAAAATACAAAAGGGCTGCAAGCATCGGACACTACTCGGGCCTCATATCTTACCTTGGAGACTATATCGCAATCCACACGGACAACGTAGGTACCAAGACAATAATGGCCCTGAAGTACGATTATTTCGACCAGATAGGTTATGACCTGGTGGGAATGAACGTGAACGATGTCGTCTGCATGGGGGCGGAGCCAATGGCCATGGTGGATTACATAGCGGGATCGATGCTCGATGAGAAGTCGGGGATGAGACTGGGAAAGAGCATCAACGATGCCTGTAGGGAGGCAGGCATATCCATGGTGGGGGGAGAGACGGCATCCGTTCCAGATTTGATCAAGGGAATAGATGTATCGGGGACCGTCGTAGGCCGGTTAGAGAGGGGAAGGGAGATTACCGGTAAAAGAATAAGAGAAAATGACAGGATAATAGGGCTACCTTCAAGCGGTATCCATTCCAACGGTTTTTCACTAATCAGGAAAATATACGAAGGTAGAGAGGAACTGCTTGAGGAAGATTTTGAGGGTAATCCATTATGGAAGGACCTGATGAAGGGCACGAGAATCTATTCAAAGTCGCTATTTCGCGTTACCAACGAATTTGACATTCACGGAATCTCACACATAACGGGAGGAGGAGTAAGGAATCTGCTCAGACTCAAGGATGCGGGGTTCAAGCTGCACTTCCCAGAAATTCCTAAAATTTTCGGGAAGATAATGAAGGATGGTGGAATCTCAGATCACGAAGCCTTCGAGGTCTTCAACATGGGAGTGGGGATGATGATAGTGGCTTCGAAAAAAGAGGAGGACGATATCATTCAGAGCCTGAGGAAATTCAATCCAACAGACATAGGAGTGGTCGGCGAGGGGAAGGGGGTCTCGGTCGACAACTACGGAGTGCGGTACACTAGCTACTACTGACACTCACAAGCATTACTGGTAACGAAAATTCTTCGCAGCCACCAGAGATATCTCGTAATCACTTCACTAAGATTTATATTTTTGAATTAACTGTTGTTAAAGTATTAAAGGGTGACAAAATGATTGGAAAGAAAGCACCAGATTTTGATGCAAAGGCGTTCGTAAACGGAAAGATAGAGGATTTTAGGCTGTCAAAGCTGAGGGGAAAGTGGGTGGTACTGTTCTTCTACCCTGCAGATTTTACGTTTGTCTGTCCAACCGAGATAGAAGGGTTCGCAGAGAAGTATGAGGAGTTCAAGAAGGCAGGGGCTGAGATAGTCTCGGTCAGCAGGGATACGGTATTTGTCCACCAGGCATGGGTTGAGTACGACGACAGAGTCTCTAAGGCAAAATATCCGATGATAGAGGACAGGAAGGGAGAGATTTCAAGAGACTACGGGGTCCTAGACGATGTATCAGGAAACTCACAGAGGGGACTGTTCATAATCAATCCAGATGGGGTCGTAAAATATATGGTGATTACTGACGACAATGTAGGAAGAAGCACGGACGAAACCTACAGAGTCTTGGCAGCCCTACAGACGGGTGAGCGCTGTCCAGTAGACTGGAGACCAGGAAAGGCTACACTCAAGCTGTAACTTTTCTTTATTTTATTATTCTAAAATTATCCAAGTCGTCTTCCTCAACGTACTTTTTCTTTAAGTCGGTCACAAGTGAATTCGGGATTTCCGATGTGCAGTACTGGATCAATTTCTCTACCATATCAGGATCACCCTGAATCATGGCCTCAACCGAGCCATCTCTCAGGTTTCTCACCCACCCCTTGAGATTGAGTCCTTTGGCCATTCTTCTTGTCCTTTCCCTAAAGCCCACTCCTTGAACGATCCCATAAAATCTCACGTTGCACTGCATTAAATGACAATAATTAGAAGAATTAAATACTTGCACCATTTGGCGCGCTTTCTCTCGGGCAGTGCAAGTTATTCCCTGGGATCGAGTTGCCCATCGGCAATGAATCAAAGGTATCTCGACCTTAAGAGGCAGAAGAACTACAATGAAGTGATAGAATGGATAACCTATTACGCAAGGAACCTAGGTTCAAAAAAGAACCCTGAAAACAGTCGTCGCTGCGTACTCCGAGAAAGCAATGTAATTATATCTCTTCAAATTCTGTTTTAAAGTGCTCAAAAACGAGTTCCGGTTCAGTATAAGACCAGTACCTCCGTTCAATTTTACTCTGACTGTAAAAAAACCAGCAGGTTGGAGCCTCTTCAACGCAGGAGAGATACTGGAAGAGAACTCGTTTTGGACTGCGACCAGACTTCTTGGAACTCTTGCAGGCATAAAATTGCAGTCAATTGGGACTATAAATAAACCCAAATTAGAGGTCTCTGTTTTCACTGAGGAAGCGGTTCCAGATGGACTCAGAACACGGATATCGGATCACATCAAGAAGATGATAGGAGCCGATCAAGATCTTAGAGAATTCTATTCTATGGCAAGGAGTGACCAGATATTGAAACACACCATAGAAGACCTCTACGGCATGCACGATACTCAGACCTCCTACCTATACAACTCTGTCGTGCTAAGCATTTGTCTGCAAATGGCCAGGCTGGACAGGAGTCAGAACATGATGGAGAGAATCAACAAGCTCTACGGTGATCCCGTGGAATTCGACGGAAAGTCAATAACCGTTGAACCATCAGCAGATACGATCTCCTTGCTAGATGAGAGGAAGTTTGCAAAGGAGTGTAAGCTCGGATACAGGGCTAAGTATCTCATACGGTCTGCCCAGATGATATCGAATGGTTTTCCTACTATGGAGGAGATACTTTCAATGTCGCCCACGGACGCCAAGGAGAAACTACTGGAGCTCCCAGGCGTAGGAGATTATGCAGCTGATATAATCAACCCGCACGGTGGTTTTCCAATAGATGCGTGGTCGGTCGACGTATTTGGTCTACTGTTTCTCGGAAAGGAACCTAAGAATGCAAGAGAGACGATAGAGAGGGTCAAGAGACAAGGCATAAAGAGGTGGGGGAAGTGGGCGTGGATGGGTTTCTTCTATGTCGCACAGGACCTCGAGAATCTCTCTAAGAGTCTTGGAGTCAAGCTGAGACAGATATGATCTTGAAGGTCACGGATACGGCTCCAGGAATCAAGTAAACTTTAAATAAATCAAATTTATTTGACTAAGATGAATCTAAAATTTATCGCACTTATCATTGTCGTAGTCGTGATAATCGCATCAGGTTTCTATGTCTATGCTGAAACACAGAAACCAAAATCCCAGCAATCCTCGATCACGGTCGTTGATGATCTGGGGAGAAGCGTAAATGTCTCACTTCCTGTAAAGAGGGTTGTATCTATGGATCCATCGGACACTCAGATGATGTATGCCATAGGAGCGGGAAGCCTCCTCGTAGCCGATACTAGTTTTGACTGGTGGCCTGCAAATTCAACTCTATTGCCACACGTTGCAATGGATAGTGGAGTGGCCTCTGTCGAACAGGTAGTCAACATGACTCCCGATCTGGTGTTAGCGACTACAATTCAGACTTCTCAGATCATAGATCAGCTGCAGAATCTGTCAATTCCGGTTCTTGTGTTTGAACCACAGAACATTTCCAACATCTATACTGATATGATGACACTCGGGAAAGTTACCGGTCACACCTCGGGAGCCACGGCAGAAGTCAATCATATGAAATCAGTGATCAGCAATGTTCAAACGAAGATAGCGAACTACTCCAAGGAATCGCTCCTCTACATGATGTGGCCCAATCCAATATACACGGCAGGGCCCACAAGTTTCATTGACAATGTGATCACAACGGCCGGAGGAGCTAACATCGCAGAAAATCTAAGTGGGCCATACCCAGTGATAAGTCTTGAACAGGTGGTTGCAGACAACCCGCAGACCATTATTGTAGACAACAACACTGGCGTTTCCAACATGACCTACTTTACTTCGGGAAATCAGTCGCAGATATGGGACAACATCTCAGCAATCAAGAATGACCGGTTGTTGATATTCAACGTGACGGAGTCCAACTGGATGAACGAACCTGGTCCGCTTACAATATATGCAGTTCAGATGGTCGCTCAGTTCTTGTATCCTCAAGCATTCGAATGAGATTCTCGAACTACCTCTTCACAGTTTTTCTTGTTCTTCTTACAGTTTTCAATATTTTGGTATCTCTATCGATAGGGCCGGTACACATCCCGATTCAAGCGATTCTGAAGAACATTTATCTTTACGCCTTCAACAAGGGTCCCGATTGGACCATTACCACAATTCTATTCTACATCCGCCTTCCAAGGATCGTTCTCGCGGTCATCATAGGAATGATTCTGGGGGTCTCAGGACTCGTCATTCAGACCATATTCAAGAATCCGCTTGGTGACCCATACCTGACGGGAGTCTCGAGTGGAGCTGCCGTTGGTGCGGCCATCGGTTTCTTGGTCTCCCCTTTCTTGGTCCCGGTTCTCGCATTCGTGTTTGCGATGACGGCAGTAGGGATATCCTTCCTCATATCCAGATCGGATGGAGAAGTGAACACAGAGATGCTGATACTTGCTGGAGTCTCAGTCAGTTTCCTATTCTCTGCCGTGGCATCTTACATAATCTACCTGAAAGTTGCAAATCTGAGGGGTGTCATTTTCTGGCTCTTGGGCGGTCTCTATGGAGCTACATGGACTGACGATTTCTGGCTGTTCTTGGCGCTGATGGTGATATTCCCTCTGATGGTATACTTCCGGAGAGAGCTGGACATAATGCTTATGGGAGACGAGCAGGCAAAGAGCCTGGGAGTCAATACGGCAAGAGTGAAGACTGTCGTTCTTCTAATCTCCAGCCTTATAACAAGTCTCGCGGTTTCTGTCGTTGGAATAATAGGATTCATCGGACTCGTGTCTCCCCACATAGGAAGGAAGATCGTAGGGGAGTCGCACAGGTTTCTAGTATTCGTAGCGCCGCTGATAGGCGCAAACATTCTCCTCGTCAGCGACACTATTGCGAGGAGCACGCCACAGGGAGAAATTCCCGTTGGAATAATAACCTCCTTCATTGGTGCTCCTGTGCTGATCTATCTTCTCTACAGGCGGAGGAAGATATGATCGATATCCACGGACTGACGGTCAGATACGGTAAGAAAATCGCACTGAACAATCTGGACCTTAGAGTGGGTGATGGTGAACACTTGATTCTGATGGGACCAAATGGATCTGGAAAGACTACGCTTCTCAGGGCCCTGCTAGGATTGGTCCGATATGACGGAACTATAAGTCTGAACGGTAAGTCCACAAATGGCATCGCAAGAAGAGAACTCGCTAGAGAGATAGCTTATGTTCCACAGATATTCTCGACCCCTTACACATTCACCGTGAAGGAATTTGTGTCAATGGGACTCTATAGCCTGTCAAGAGAATGGTGGATTGAGGACGAGAGAATCCACAAAGTGCTGAGCGACGTAGGAATAGACGAACTAAAGGAAAAGACGATAAACACTCTCTCCGGCGGGGAACTTCAGAAGGCGATAATTGCGAGAGCCCTGGTTCAGGACTCCAACTACATACTAATGGATGAGCCGACCGCACACCTCGACATCAGATCTACACAGGAGGTCCTAGAAGTTGTGTCGAACTTCAAGGACAAGGGGACGATTATAGTATCGCACGACCTGAATGCCCTGAACAAGCTTGGTGGAAGTGTTCTACTGATCAAGAACGGAGAGATCGTGTTCAAGGGGATGAAGGACGATCCTGATTTCAAAGGCAGGATAATGGATACCTTCGAAACAAGAATCGGCGAGATCGGCGGATTCTTCTATTTTCCGCTATCCTAGCGTCAGGCCCGTAGATGAAATCTTTGTCTTGATGGGATCACCGTATTTTCTCAACACGTCCATCGCTTCTTGGTCAAACAGCGCAATTATGCTGTCTCCAATCAGTGAAACGGAAGCAAACTCCCTTGAAAGATCGTCCAGTATCTTCTCAGCCTTGGGTGAAACGAGGTTTGAATCGAATGCGAATTTTCTACCGAGGACGAAAGCGTTCTCGAGGGTGGGTTTCTTCATGAAAGCCTTGAACGTCTTCTTTCCGTTCCTGACTATTTCCTCAAGGCTGGAAGGCGACTTGATCACGTCACCCGTCGGTGTCTTCTTTTTGAAAGGCAGTATGATCAACTCTGTCGTTCCTTCGAGTATTCTTTCGGTGACCGAATAAGGGAAACTTCCCCCCTTGAGCCGGACGTGAAATCCTCCAGTCATCTGTGACTGAACGTCCCCGAGTCCAGTCCCTCTCTGCAGTTCGATCTTGTGGGCAATCTCATATATGCGGCCGCTTATCGTATCGTTTCCCATTATAGCGGCGCAGGTCGTAAGGGCTGCTCCAGCGCTGAGTCCAAAACCACTGGATGGCGGCAGATCGGAATAAGAAAAGATCTTTCCTGTGAAATTCAGCTCCCTTGCACACTCTTCCTGAATAGAATTGTCTATCGGGATTCCGTTAAACCTGATGTCCATCGACTCAGATCGCTCCACCTTTGTGGTTATCCCAGTTTCGACGCAGATTGCAGCTCCTCTTGATCCCTTCTTAAGGAGGTTCTGTTCACCATTTGGAATGAAGAACATGGTTGCGCTTCCTGGAGAAAATGCCTTATGGGAGTAGCTCGAGTAATCTTTTTGCGACTTCAATCTTCTCACCTTCCAGATCGACCTCTTCTTTGCCCTTGATCGCAACGACCTTTGTGAATCCAGGCCTGACGTCCTTGAGATCATTGGCGACAATCATATCCAGTGAGTATTCGGACATTCTCTTCCTTGCCCTGGACACCAGTTCTCTCCTCGAGATACCGTATTCCGCCTTGAACCCAACTATTTTCCCTTTGTATCTCTGCCTCAAAAGCCTGAGGAACTTGATCGCAGGTTTCAGTGTCATTGAAAAGGACTTGTCCGTGGAAATCTTCCCGCTTCTCTTTTCGGTGGTGAAATCTGAAAGTGCCGCCGGGACAATCACCGTGTCGCTCTTCTTGATTGATTCAACCATAGAGACCAGTGAAGCTAGATTGGTGAACGTTTCGAATTTCAGGAAAGGGGGTATGCTTACTCTCACATTACCCAATAACAGTTTGACCTCCGCTCCAAGATAATAGGCCATCACTGCAATATCCCTTGCAGTTTCACCGGTGGAATTGTTCGTTATCACCCTCACGTCATCTATGCTTTCGTAGCTCGAACCGCCTATGACACAGATCTTTCTTTCCCTCAGCTCATCGTGCAGCGCCCTTATAACTTCTGCAACGATCGACTGGTAGTCCGCAATCTTCGCCTTGGACTCCTCCATCTGAGGTTCCAGGAAAATCACACCGTACGATTTCAGAGTTTCAATGTTCTTCACGATAATCGGGTTTGTGTACATGTTGAGATGCATAGCCGGTACAACGACTACAGGAATCTTCTCGAGTGCATTGGAAAAAACGGATGTGACCGGCGAATCATCTATTCCATTGGCCATCTTGGATATCGTGTTTGCCGTCGCCGGTGCTACGAGGAGTAGATCCGAATCTTCAGCTAGCCTAACGTGCTCGATGGCGCCCGTGAGTTCCTCCACTACCTTGTTTTCGGAGGCGTACTCCAGCGAAGATGGATGGATTATCTTCTTTGCAGATTCCGTGACTACGGGAAATACCTCAGCCCCGTGTCTCCGTAGCTCGTGGATGAGCTTTACAGATTCTACCGCTGAGATCGAACCGGTAACTCCCAGAGTTATCTTCTTGTCCTTGAGCAGTGAAGACTTTGTGTTGAACTCCACTTTTCCTTTAGGCACGCCAGTACATATTATTTACGATAAAAAATTTAATGATGTTCTCTCTCTCCAATTATGGAGATAAGAGACACTCTTTCCGCCTCACTAAAAGAGATAGTGCCAAGGGAAGGAAAGAGAATGAACATGTTTGTGTGCGGGCCAACCGTGCAGGACAAGCCGCACATGGGCCACGGGAGGACGTACATCTTCTACGACGTTCTGGCTAGGTATCTCAGGTACAAGGGAATACGACTGTTCTATCTTATGAACATAACCGACATCGAGGACCACATCATAGACAAGATGAATGAGACCGGAAGGTCCTGGGAGGACATAGTCTCGACCTATTCCTCCGAATTCTTAAACATAATGAGAAGACTGAAGAACAATTCTGTCAACTACCACGCCTTTGCAACGGATTTTATGGACGAGATAATCTCTCAGATCTCAAGACTCTTGAAGAAGGGGTATGCATATGAGATCTCTGATGGCATATATTACAGAGCAAGAAAATTCAAGGATTACGGGAAGTTGTCCAAACAGAATCTG
>JAJYMI010000078.1 GCA_021787125.1 Thermoplasmata archaeon
GGTATACAAGCATCTGATAAAATTTAAAAGAAAAAAATCAGACCTTTAACTGCTTCTTGGGAGGTTTGATTTCCTTGGGTCTCTTTCTCCTGACCGTCACATCGTAGTAGATGAACGACAGTACTCCTATTGCTACCACTATACCACCGACGAGTGCTGGAAGTTTCCAGGCCGCCTGTGAGACCGTTATGGCCTCTACCTTGGTGATACCGGTGTTAAAGAATTTCGGTTGTCCAACTGCGTGGATGGTTATGTTCATCGAGTAGCTTCCGGAGGTCGGAGGTACGACCGACAGTGTCACATTCGCTGACTGATTTGAGGACAGGTTTGTGAATGTCTCGTTCTTCACGAGTTTGCTTCCTATCTTCACTGTCACGTAGTAGGTGGCCGCTGTTGTGAGACCAACATTCTTGAGATCAAGCTTCAGTACCGAAGATGATCCCTCTACGTAGCTCGTGGGATATGTGACGTTCATTATCTCTACCTCGGGCCCGATCGCGATCACGCTCAGGCTCTGGGAGTTGGTGCCGTGGTTGCTTGACTGATCGGTCACATTGAGCTTCACGTCGAATACTCCGTTCTGAATGAACGAAAGCGTGACTGAAGAATTGTTCGATGAAGCGCTGTAAACCTTGTAATCCACATTTGGTTTGGCTACCGTTCCGTTGGAATATGTGAATGACCAGGTGTAAGAAACTATGTGTCCTCCATTCGGCGCATAAGACTTGGCCCCGTTGACCGTTACGTTCTGATCCTGTTTGATGGACGAGATCACTGCGTGTGACGTCGCGTTGGTTATCTGTACTGTAGCTACTGGAGGAGTTGTGTCATTCACGTGGATTGTAAGGTTGACTGTAAAGGTGTTGCCCACGCCATTCATTACTGTAGCGTATGCATAATCCAGAGTAGATGTGAGAGTCGGATGACCGAATGTGAAAGATACGTTCGTTCCCGTCTCGCTCGTTCCATTTATGTTCCAGCTGACAGAGATTGGTATGCCCGTGGCCTGTCCGGATGGGAGAAGATCCTTGGATCCTATAGAGTTGAAGTATACCGTCTGTGTCTGATTGACCCACAGAGTGTACGAAGCTGAAGATGATGTTGTGACGTTCATCCTTGCCCCTCCATTCTGTATCACTTTCAGGTTGAATTGCGGGCTGAGAGAGTCTCCGATTATCGTAAAGTTCGTCTGATTGGTGACTCCGCTGGAGCTAGTTACCCTGAGTGAAACCGAGTGTGAACCAGAAGTAAAGATGTCCGATATGTTGTAACCATACATCGCATTGCCTGCAATCGACCAGCTGAAATTCATCTCCTGGTAGTTGTCCATTCCGAGCACGCTGTCGAATGGTATGCTGCTAGCGTTTATGGTGACAGTCTTGCCGACAGGCACAACGAGAGTGAAGTTTGAAGTCGTGTTTGACGAAATCGTTGACTCAAAAGAACCGCTCCAAGTTGCGGATATCTGGTTCATTCTGAGCAGCGGTTTTTCCTGGGGTGCGATGTTTATTGTCAGGAATCCGTTTGTGCTGCTATTGGTAATCTCCATAGTTCCTGAGTATCCAGTTACGGTCGCCGTGCTTGAGTCGATGATGTTGGATCTCTGATAGGGTGCGGGAATGCTCAACTCGGTCACATAGGTAGTGGCCGTTGTGTTGTCGTTATTCTCGTTTACATAAACACTGATGCTGCTATCGCTCTTAGCTACCACTTTGGACTGATAATAAGTCGCGGTGTAGCCGAAAACGAACGTGTAACCTGAGCTCGCTGTAAAGTGTGTAGTCGTTCCAGTTGAATTGTATGAATAATTGTTGTAAAGCACAGTATTCGCAGTGTTGTACGGAACCGTCACGTTGAGAATCGCCCATAAGTCCGAAGAGGTGATTCCATCCATGTGCAGCTGGTTGTATAGCGATCCAGCATTGGAGTTAGGAAGGAATGGAAGAACAGTTGCATTCGTCAGAGTAACTCCGCCTGTGATAGTGACATTCTGGAAACCCGACCCAAACGTTATTGTCTGCGTCTCGACGACGCTAGATGGAGTCAGTGCAACTGCTTGATAGGAAGCTGAACTGCCTGTGGTGACAGGTATAACGTATGGAAGGTATCCGGGCGAAGATACAACGAGGCTGTAAGTGCCTGCTGCGAGTGAGAGATAATAGTACCCGTTGGTAAATTCGTCAGATCCGAGCAACGTGCCACTCTGGTATACTGAGACTTGTACTCTGTTTACAGAGGAGCCCGTAGTGGAAGAAACGGTTCCTTGAACATTGTCCAGGGAAGAAACGTTTGCCACGATACTATTGTTGGAATTGCTTGATGTTACAGAGATTGATTCTGAGTAAAATGCCTTCGAAGTAGAGTTGTACTCAACCGTCAGTGTCTGAGAACCCGAAACTGTTGTGACTGCATATCCAGAGTTGGCGTTGGAGGAGTTAACCTTCGACGCGGTCATTTCAAGTCCGTTTGGCAAAGTGAGATATACGGACGCAACCTGTGAATATGAAATTCCTTTCACGGTCACATAGACATAAGTTGACGCATCCGAATAGCTCAGACTCACATCCTTCAGAACTGAACTACCAACATAGGCAGTCCCATTGTCCTTGACATTTATGCTTGTGTGATTCGCACTATAGACAATGGAAGAAGAGGAAACATACTGGCTAGGTGCATAAATTATGTAACTTCCGGGATATACCGAAAATCCAACCTTTGGATTCGATGTGCCGCTAGCTAGAACAACTCCGTTCACGTTCTCGAGCTGAATTTTTACTCCACTCGCTGGAGATATTCCATTCCCCAGCACATTAAAGTTAAATGTTACCTTATCCGCTCCCTGTACTTGGCCGAGTGCCGCTCCCAAGAGTCCTCCCATCACCATTATGGTGATGACGAACAGAGCTGCTATTTTAATTGGTTTCTTAAGCATCTTGGTATTACCCCCTAAAGATGTCTGGTAATTATAATTACTATTAAACAGTTGTTATGATTTTTCCTTGCTCTAAAATTTATATTTACTATAAATTATGTTTTATATCCATAATATGTCGAAAACGATTAAATTTGAGATTCGTCTTTGGCATCCCGTGAGCAGACTTAGGTTAGTGGTAGCATTCATCTTCCTCTTCTCAATCTTCGCAATAGCTGGATTGATCATTGGATATCTGGTAGGAAACGTCGTAGACCTTCTGATTATCTTTGTGGCATTCGCGGCCCTGATGAATTTGTTTTCCTATTTCTTTTCCTACAAGTTGGTCATGTGGAGTTACCACGCGAGAATCATACAGGAAAACGAAGATCCGAGACTCTTCGCAATGGTAAGAGATGTTGCCCAAAATGCCGGCATTCCCGCCCCGCAGATCGCTATCGCAAACCTTCCGGTCCCTAATGCATTCGCGACAGGTCGAAGCAAGAAAAAGGCCTACATTGTCTTCACGAGAACTATACTAGACGGTCTGAACGAGAGAGAACTGAGGGGAGTCATAGGGCACGAGTTAGGACACATCAAGCACAATGACATACTGGTGGTGACCGTTGCTGCGACGATTGCGTCAGCACTCATGATCGGAGCCAGGATATTCGGATTCAATGCCTTGTTCGGTGGAAGAAGAAGTGGACAGGACCTGATTGTAATGGTCGTACTACTCATCGCAGCGGTGGGTGCGATGATGCTGCAACTAGCGATCTCAAGACAGAGAGAACTCTACGCAGACGAACACGGGGCAAGGGTCAATAATACTTCTGAGGGATTGATTAGTGCACTGATGAAGCTGGAAAACTGGAACAGTAGAAATCCAATGCGGAGCGGTAATCCCGCAACTTCGAGCCTATTCATTGTCAACCCGCTCGGCGGATCGACCGTAAAGAGACTGTTTTCCACTCACCCATCCACCGAAGTCAGGATCAAGAAGTTGAGAGAACTAGGAATCTGATCAGTCCGTCTGTTTCGAATCGGATGACCTCTCTTCTGCCTCGACATAGATTCTCTCCACGAATGGAACGGATGACTTTATCGATTGCTCTATCTCATCGATGGCCCTCTCAATTTCGCCAGTGCTCATTCCATCTTTGAAGTTCAGATCCATTGCCAACAGCACCTTTTCAGGACCTTGGTAGATCGCCTTGATGTCCAGAATCTTGTTCACCGATCTGTTCGAGTTGAGAATTGCCTCAATCTTCTTTTGGTCCGTCGCAGAAATTCCTTCCCCTATTAGTAGATCCTTGCTCTTTTTCGAAAGATACACTCCGGACGTCATCATTATGATGCCTATTACGATCGAAGAGGATGCGTCGTATACGTTGTTCCTCGTGATGAGAGATAGACTGATGCCAAGGAAAGCAGTTACCACCCCTGCTAGCGCTGCAGTGTCTTCAATGAGAGCTGTCAGGAGTACCGGATCTCTGAAGTCCTTCATGAATGAGAATGCATCTTGATAACCTTGCCTGCGGTACCTGGAGATAAAAATTCGAGTGGATATCAGGAGGACATATCCATCCACTGCAAACGAAAAGGCGAGAACAAGATATGCGTAGGTCGGATCTGTAATCCTGTAGGTTGTCGTCAGCTTTATTACGCCCTCCACGAATGTCAATACCCCAGAAATCCCGAAAACGAGGATCGCCACAACAAATGACCAGAAGAACTGTTCCCTCCCCCTTCCGAACGGGAACTTGGATGCATCCTTCTTTGAGCTCAGGTTGTAACCAAGCAACAGGAGGAACTGGTTTACTGTATCAGAAGTTGAGTGGATGGCCTCTGCCAGAATGGCAGCACTCCCGCTAAATATCGCTGCGATGTATTTTGAGACAGCTATCAGCAAATCTCCAAGAAGCGCCCGAATGACTACGCTTCTGGTCGTGGTCTTTTCTAGAGCCATCTTTGATTTCTTCTATTGAGTATTAAGAATTCCATTATTAAAATTAAAGGTTGTCTGGCTAAGAAATTAGTGAAACTTCCTCTACTTCCACTTCGCCAATGTCTTGGAAAGAACGGATTCTTTGCTCGACGCTATCGACGAGCCCACCCTCGTCGCCCATGATTACTATGATCTTCAGGACCTTTATGCCAAATGCGAGTTCTTCGATGCTGCTCTTGCCTAGAGCAAAGTTCCTGGAGAGATCAGTCTTGAGGCTCTTTTCAATGCTTGATAGATCCTTGGTCTCATCTGAAGGCATTATCTTAAATGATACTGCGACCTTGCCCAAAACTACGGCCCCCTAAAACCGCACTTGGGGCATGTGTACTGGACGGACAGTTCCCTACAGTTGTTGCATCTGCTTATCGTATCCTGACCACAAGAGGGGCACTTGAAAGCGGTCGCTCCTCTTTCCTGTAGACCAGTACCACACGATGTACAGAACTCAGTTGCATTGATTTCCATGAGGCATGCGTATGCCTTTAGGCATAAAAAGGATGCTGGTTTCTCTCTCTTCTCAGCTTCCCCAGAACGGACTCGTCTTCCGTCTGAGATTCCTTATATCATCCATGATCATTTTCTCGTCGATGGTCAGTTCCTCTTCCTTGAGGATTCTGAAGTCACGTTCGTTGATGTCAGAGTAGAGAATGTCTCCCTCCTTGAGCTGTCTTCCTATCGTTATGCCGTCCATTGCTATCGCGACCTCATCCCCCTGCTTGGCTTCATCAAGTGATTGCTCTCCCGTTCTGATACTCTTGACGGGCCCCACATTTGAGCCCTCTATCTTCATGAGTTGAGTCTTCACCCTCAGTTTACCGCCGATGATCCTTACTCCGAATATTGCAGGTTTCGATATTCTGAAGACGTTCCCCTCCATGATAAGAAGTTTACAGGGGAATGTCATCGCCTTCCTCTTTTCTTCCAGCTCTCTCTGCCTGATCTCTTCTCTTGCCTTGACGAGGTCGTCCTTTATGGAGTAGATGATCCTGTTTTCTATGACCTTCACGTCCGAGACGTCCTTTACCTCGACTGGGACGTTGAATGCTATTATGATCTTGTTTTCCCGGGAAGAATTGGTACTAGCCTCCGTGAAATCTCTCTTAGAAACGGGTCCAACCTCTGCCTTCTTTATTGGTACGCTGATTCTGCCAAGCTCGTACACAAGCGCTTCAAGACCCCCTACCGTGTCTGCCTTCGCCACGATGCCTTCTGAAGAGGGCTTGAACGTGCTCTTGATCGCATCTTCTATCGACTTTTTCAGCAGTATGAGATCTCCAGAAGCTTCCTTGAATGGACTACCTGGAATGACTCCGCCTTCTCCCTGGAACAGCACCCTTATACCAGACGCAGCTCTAACTTCTGATACTGGAAGGAATCTATCTCTAGGGTCCCTTATCTCGTCCAGAGGCTTTGGTTTGAATATTCCCTTCACCTTCAGTGCCCTTATTCCATCGACCGTTCCGGTGAAGACCGTTTCGCCTCTCTTTATGATTCCGCTGTAGAGTATCGCGTCAGATACCTCCCCCATCCCCTTCTCTTCTCTGACTTCTAGGATCGTCCCCTCAGCTGTCTCGTCCTCGTTTCTGAGCTGTGATTCCAGAAAAGTCTGAGCCAAACCGGAGAGCACCATCAGAAGATCAGGTACACCGTAACCCGACTTTGCCGATAGGGGCACTATCGCGATGTTTCTCGTGAAGTCCGAAATTCTGTCGTACCTGTCAGCACTGAATCCCTCCCTGTAGAGCTGGGAGGATAGCTGGAAGATCTTGTTGTCCAGTTCCTCTAGCTTTGATGATTCCAGGTTTTTGGTGGAGGGAATGAAAGCTCCCTTCATACCAGAGAATCCCTCGAGGAGATCAACCTTGTTCGCGGCAACGACGAAAGGCGTCTTGAACCTCTTGAGGACTTCAAGAGATTCTCTCGTCTGAGGCATGATTCCCTCTCTGACATCTATGACCAGCACAGCTATGTCAGCAATAGATCCTCCCCTTATCCTCAAACTCGAAAATGATTCGTGCCCGGGAGTGTCTATGAAGAGCAGTCCTGGAATCTTGAAACCTCTTTCGCCTATAATGTCCTTGCAGATCCGCACGATTTCCTGAATCGGGACCTCAGTGGCTCCGATGTGCTGGGTGATTCCGCCCGCCTCTCGGGCCGCAACCACTCCCCCCCTTATGTTATCCAGGAGCGAAGTCTTGCCATGGTCCACATGGCCCAGAACCCCTACTATCGGTTGCCTTACCCACATTAGAAATCACAGCCAATCTTTATCTGCCCTCTCGTAGCTAAGTATCTCTTTCTCTTCGAAGAAGATGGGAATTTCGTAATTGGCTGATTCCTCGGAGTCGCTCGCGTGAATGAGATTGAAGTCGATCCCCGTGGAGTAGTCGCCCCTGATAGTGCCCGGTTCTGCCTTTGCACCGTTTGTAGCTCCCACCAGCTTTCTCACGATCTCTATGCTGTTGTTACCTTCGACAACCATAGCAACAAGTGGACTTGAAGTGATATAGTTTAACAGGGAATCGTAGAAAGGCTTTCCCTTGTGCACTGCGTAGTGTCTCTCTGCCCTGGGCCTGTCCAACCTCATGAGCTTCATCGCAACTACCTTGAGTCCCTTGTCTTCAAATCTTGAAATTATCTGGCCGACCTTTGATCTGGCGACACCATCTGGTTTTATCAAAACTAGAGTTCTCAAGGAATCCACCGCCGCCACTAATTCTCTTTCGGAGCTTCCACAGCTCCTTGGTCTTCTTCCTTCTTTTCTGGCTCTGCTGGAGCAGCTGGCTTCTGAGGTATATCCTTTGAATACTTTATCCTCTGTGCCTTTTCCTCTCTTCCCTCTTCGGTCCACCTCACCCGTCTGGGTTCCCGGCGGAGCTTGAGGAAGTTCTTCTCGCACTTTGAGTTGTCAAAATAAAGTACGGACCCATCTCGCTTGATGTACATCTTCCCGGTTCCGTGTTCTATCTTAGATCCGCAGAATGAACAGTACCTAGTTTCCATGGGTATCACCTCACCGACAGTTTCCTTGCTTCTCTGGCAGTTTCTTTAAGCATCAATATGTCTCCGATCCTGACGGGACCCATAACGTTTCTCGTGAGAACTCTTCCCTGGTCTCCGCCCGCCAGTACCTTTATCTTGACCTGAGTGGCTTCCCCTGCCATTCCCGTCCTGCCGACGAGTTCCACAACCTCGCATGGAATGGCGTCGTTCTCTGCCATGTTTTATCACTCTTTATTTCTTGATTTCCTTGAACTTGTCCGTCAACTCAGTGAGGAGCTGCTTCCCATTGCCTGGTTCCACTATGGCAACGGTAGCGGAGCTCTTGAGCTTGACCTTCTGTCCAAGGTCCTCTTTCTTTTGAACGTAGAAATATGGTATTCCTTTCTCTTCGCAAAGCAGCGGGATATGGAGCACAACCTCTGGCGGTTGTATGTCTTCTGCTATAACAACTATCTTTGCCTCTCCCCTCTCGACAACCTTTGTTACTTCGTTCGTTCCTTTCCTGATCTTCCCAGTTTCTGAAGAAATCTCTACGAGTTGTAGTGCTTTCGTCCTTACATCATCCGGGGTCTGGAATCTAACATAACTAGTTTCTGCCATTATTTTACCTCCTTCACTATTTCAGTCATTGGTCTTTGGGTAATTTGAGAGAATATAAAAAGTTTGGGCGATATCTAGCCATTGATGATACCCAAATCTTCACTCCATCTCATTCAGCGGGGATTCCCTTTCGGGAGATTGCGGCCTGAGCTGTGTGACTCTGATTCTCATCTTACTCACATCTTAGCGGGGGACTAGTTGAACGGGTGACATTCTGAGGTCCCGTCTCTTGTCACATTATGCAGTCACCGAGACGAGCGTGTTGTCGATCCTCAGATCTATCTTGTAAGACTTCTCAAGATTGGAGTTGACGAGATACATCGTGTAGTTGCCCTTCATAAGATTGATCGAATACTGACCGTTTCCAGGTATCGTGATGTTAAGGTCCGAGATTATCAGATTCGCGCCTGAAGAGAGATTCTGGACATTGATCTTCAGAGTCAGTGGCGGGGAGTTGTATATGTTTACGGTATCTGACTTCATGTAGACGTAGGAGGTGTAATTAGACACGTTATGGGAGAACAGGTACCAGTTGGTTATGTAGCCGGTGGAATTCGACGCACGATACTGTATGTCAGAAAAGTTGTAAGCGATGCTTGGAAACTCATTGGTGAAATTGTATATCTCTTCGTAGACCGTAAGACCAGCGTATGAATGGTTTCCAATCGCTTCGTTCGGAGCCATTGAAAAATAGTTCCCTCCCGTGTCTGCCGTGAAGGAGGTGTTGTCAAACGTGAAGGTGACAGCCCCCTTGCTTGCAGACATGGAGAGCAGATAATCGCCCGGAGTTATGGGAAACCATCCTCTCTTTATGTAATGGTACTGGATGGACCCGTTGACCAGCGTGGTGTACGAATATGTCGAGTAGAAAGAGCCGTAAAGTGAAGCGATTCCCAGCTGATCGTAGCTCTGGTTGCTGTCCCATATCGAGAGTATGACATAGTAGACGTTGCCTCTTAGGTTTGCACCGCTCTGGAATGAAACCTTTGCAGATACGTAGTTGACGTGCTTGGTTGTCCCGCCATAAAAGGCCCCGAGGTATATGTGATTTCCAGTCTGTGTCTTGTGATCTGCCTGATTCTCGTAGAATATGTAGAATCCTGAAGCTGCGACGACGACTACTATCGCTACGAGAATGACAGCGTAGTACTTCATTGCGTTGGGAACGATAGGTCTTAAAAATAGTTTTGGTAATTGGTAGGAGGCAAGGAATGTTGATTTAGATGTTCATGATACCTTCAGAGTGTCTGAATACGAAGACTTGCAGAGGGAGATAAAGGGTCTGGACTTGGGAAAGATCGACTCTGTCCATTTCTCCTTCAACGAAAGTGCAACTCACATCACGATAGAGACTGATGAATTCACCTCGATCTGTCCCAGAACGGGAATGCCAGATTTTGGGAAGATCATCGTCCAGTACCTCCCAGACGAGAAGATCATAGAACTGAAATCGTTCAAGCTCTACCTTCACAGGTACAGGAACGTCGGAATCTTTCAGGAAAATGCAGTCAACAAGATACTGGAGGATCTTGTTGCCAGCTGTTCACCGAAATTCATGGTGGTCACCGGGGAATTCAAAGCGAGAGGGGGACTCAGGACGAGGGTAAGCGCAAGATTCGAAAGGCTTAAGAATTGAAGTTTTATTTTAGTTCGTTCCCTATGGAATAGCGCTCGATTGGTGAGAGACGCTGGACGACGGGGAACTATAGGGATTTTTGGGCCCCTTGGTGAGTTATGGCGTGTCGCCTATCAGTGATCCCAAGGCCAGAAAAAGTCCCACATCCCCGGATAGGTCAGAGGGGATGATAATGACTCTCCTAGTTAACTCCGGGGAATACTCAGAATCTTGCCCCCCTTATGTTCACTATTCTGAATCCGAGGGCGTCAAAAGTCTTCCTGATCTTTGACAGGTCTTCATTTCCATATATCTTCAGTTTGACCGTGATCTTCTGCATCCCAATTCCTATGTCATCCCCAAACAGTTCGGTGTGGAGTTCCTCAACGTTCAGCCTCATCTCTGAAAACAGCTCTACGGCCTTCTTCATCTCGGATGGTATGTTTTTCACTATGAAGCTCAGGATGAATTCCCTACCATTCTCGATGAGGTTCTTTTCTATAATCTGTGATAGGAGAGGCATATCCACGTTTCCTCCAGATATCAGTGCCACTACCTTCTTTCCCTTGACCCTGACCTTCCCACTCGTGAGGGCTGCGACCGAGGCTGCTCCCGCTGGTTCCGATACTATTTTACCCCTCTCCAGCAGCGTAAACATGGCGGCAGATATTTCCTCATCGCTGACCGTCACAACCTGATCGACGTACTTCCTGGCAATATTCACGGTGAGCTCGGATGGGGACTTTACTGCGATACCGTCAGCAATCGTGGCGACTGAGTCCAGTTTTATGGGTCTGCCTACCCTGAGAGAGCCCTTCATTGCGGCCGCATTCTCGGCCTCAACTCCGATCACTTTCCCCCCGTATCCCCTCTCCTTGAGATAAGTGGCGATTCCTCCTATCAGTCCTCCCCCTCCTATTGCGACAAGGATGTAATCGAAATCGTCCATTTCCTGAAGAATCTCTAGACCGATCGTGCCCTGTCCAGAGATCACGTACTTGTTGTCGAAGGCGTGTGCAAAAGTCCTTCCTTCTTTTTTTGCAATCGTTTTCGCCTTCTCCGTTGCTTCGTCGAAGCTGTTTCCGTAGAGGAGAACTTCCCCGCCGTATCTCTGGGTGGCGATCATCTTCACAGGTGGAGCGAACTGGGGCATGACCACCAGAGATTTCAGCCCGAGCAGGGAAGATGCAAGCGCAACTCCCTGGGCGTGATTTCCGGCACTAGCCGCTACGACATCCTTCCTGGTCCTGCTCAGCAGGTTGTATGCCCCCCTTATCTTGAACGACCCGCCCTTCTGAAGGTTTTCCAGTTTGAGATATACGTCTGCACCGCTCAGATCGCTTATGGAGCTGGAGCGCTCGAGCGGCGTGTTCTTTATAACCCCTTTTACCCGCTCGTAAGCTTCCTCGATGTCCTTCCACGTGACCGTATCAGAGTAATCCGGTGATGTTCCCCCTTTCATCTATATTGACTTCCTCAGAGATGGGATGCTTTGGAAGACCTGGCATTGTCATTATCTCTCCAAGCAGTGGTACGGCAAACCCGACTCCCGTTGAGAGCATTATGTCTTCGATGGATATCGTGAAGTCCTTTGGCCAGCCAAGCTTGTTCTGGTCGTCTGTGATCGAATACTGTGTCTTCGCCATGCAGACGTCCAGGAAGTCCAACTTTTCATCCTTCACTCTCTTCAGGACCCTCATCGCTTTCTTAGAATATTCAATTTTTGAAGCTCCATAAACTTTCGATGCCACTTTGTCTATTTTCGTCTTGACGGGTTCGTCTCTCTGGTATGTGAAATTGATCTTCGGTACCGACTGAGCGCCGTTCAGCTTTTCAACCGCAGCCCTCGCAAGCTCTGCCGCACCGTCCCCTCCATTCGAATAGCCCTCGTTCAGCACCATCCTGTAGCCCTTCTTCTCTGTCTCCGTCCTCAGGAACTCTATCTCTTCTTCCTTGTCGTCCTTGAACCTGTTGAGGGAGACCAAGAGGGGAAGTCCGTACCTCTCTATGTTAGCGAAGTGATAGAACAAGTTATCTATTCCCTTCTTGAGGAATTCTATTCCGCCATTATCCGTCGGCTTCATTCCTCCATTGTGCTTGAGCGCCTTTACAGAAACTACGAGAACGACCAGGTCCAGGTCATACCCAGCCCTCCTCAGGACTATGTCCACGAATTTCTGGGCCCCTAGGTCCGAACCGAACCCCGCTTCTGTGATTACGTAATCGGCGAGCTTGAGGGCAATCTTGTCTGCGAGAACACTGTTGTGTCCATGGGCTATGTTTCCGAACGGCCCAATGTGAACAAAACCTGGTACTCCTTCTGTGGTCTGGACCAGGTTTGGTTTTATCGTATTCTTGAGAAGGGCTGCCATCGCGCCCTGAGCCTTCAGGTCTCCAGCCGTCAGTCTCTTCCCCTCCTTCGTGTATCCGACCGTGATCTTCGAGAGCATGTCCTTTAGCATTTCGTAATTCTCTGCGAAACCCATAATTGCCATTATCTCGGAAGCCGGAGTTATGAGGAAAGTATCCTCCACCAGAGCTCCTCCCTGGTCTCCTATTCCCACGAGTATCTGCCTCAGAGAACGGTCGTTCATATCTATAGTCCTCTTCCACGATATCTTCTTCAGGTCGAACCCGAGCTCGTTTCCCTGGAAGATGTGGTTGTTCACTATCGCAGAGAGAAGATTGTGTGCAGCCGAGATCGCGGGGAAATCACCTGTAAAATTGAGGTTGATTTCGTCCGCAGGCAAGAGCTGGCACTTCCCTCCTCCTGTTCCCCCGCCCTTTATTCCGAAGTTTGGCCCAAGGGATGGCTCCCTTATAGTGACCATCACTCTCTTGCCAATCTTTCTCAACCCCTGGGAGAGAGCGATTGTCGTCGTTGTCTTGCCCTCTCCGGCGGACGTCGGATTGATGGCCGTCACCAGAATCAGCTTCCCATTCTTCTTTCCGGCCATTCTTTCAAGGATGCTAGGATTCACCTTTGCCATGTACTTTCCATAGAGCTCCAACTCGTCTTCCGTTATCCCTAATTCCTTTGCTATCTCACTCACAAATTTCATTAGATCACCATTCGAGATTAGTTCCACATATTTCCCAGTATTTGTTCTGTCTTCTTCTTGGTATCTTCTGCAAGGTCCATCATTTTTTTCCTGTACTCTTCAACAAATGATGTGTCCTTTATCAGTCCTAGGTTGATTTTCACGTTCTGCATGGACCCATACACAGAAGAAGATATGAAGAGCGCTGCACAGTAGACATCAGAAGCCGCATTCTTGTTCCCCCTCTCTATGAGCAGTGGAAGGTGTTCGAGCATTGACGATGCGAGTTTTCCAGTTGCGTATGGGACCTGTGTAGCCTCCTTCAACCTCTCCTGAATTATTTTCGTCCTTGCATCTTTCTCTTCCTGCGTCCCCTTGGGTAGCGAGAGCGACTTGGAGAGATTGTCATAGGCCTTTGTGTCTCTGTCGGCCTGATTGTATAGACGCCACACAACCTCGCCCGCGTCCTTCTGTATTCCCTTCATTTTTTCTTGGACTTCCTCATAACCCTTCTTTCCAATCGTGAGTCCAGCCACCATAGCGACCAGGGCCGCTCCCATCGATCCGACCATGGCGCTTGCTGATCCCCCACCCGGGGCTGGCTTGTCGCTCGCCAGTTCCCCTATGTACCCCCTGATGCTGTCCCTGGAGAATATCTCGAGGAGTCTCTTCTCAAGGATCTGGTCCTGAGAAAAATCACGGTTCATCAGGTAGAACCTGTAAATCTCCTCAAGGGCCTGGAGGGGTATCATGCCCACGAGTTCGGATCTGCTCACGGATAACCCTCTAGACTCTGCCTCCCTCCTGACGAATTCAAACACCTCCGGTACCGGAGTCTCCTTGTGATTCACGAGGTTCATCGAGACCTGAGTCTCCTTTGTTTCGCCTAGATTGAAACCGAGCGCCCTCACATTCTTGAGTCCGCCAGTCCTCTCCCTGGTTCTCTTTGCGATGTCCTTTGTTGACTTTATGTCATCAGATCTCATGTCTACATTGAACGCTATCAGGAATTCTCTCGCTCCGATGATTGTCGCACCGGCCTTCCCGACTGTTCTCGGTCCAAAGTCCGGCGAATATTTACCGTCAGTCGATATCGCTGTCTTCAGCTGTTCGTACTGGAATTTCTCGCTCCTTATGTCGGGAAGTTCCCTCCTCGCCGGTAGATTTGCAGCCTCACCGTAGAGGAAGACTGGTATTCCCAGTTCGCCTCCTACTCTCTCTGCAAGCCGTCTTGCGAGTTCAACGCAGTACTCCTTGGTCGTGCCAAGCATTGGGACGAAAGGCACCACGTCCGTAGCTCCAAATCTAGGGTGTTCTCCCCTGTGTGTATCGAGATCGATCAGCTCGCTTGCTCTCTTGATCGACTCGAACATCGCGTTCAGCATTGATTCGCCTTCGCCAACAACTGTGACAACCGACCTGTTGTGGTCGCCATTCATTTCGACGTCTATCACATCGACCGGATATTTCTTGATCGAGTCAATGATAGAATCGATCTTGCTCCTGTCCTTCCCCTCACTGTAGTTAGGTACGCATTCTACGTAGTTCATACATTCGCCCTCTGAATCAAATCAGCTTCATTCTCTTTCCGACTTCTTCGAATTTATCTCCCGCGAATTTCAGGTCTTCCCTCGAGTGGACCGCCGAAGGCATCAGCCTGATTCTCGCGGTTCCCTTTGCAACCGTTGGGTAAACTATCGGTGATGCAAACACTCCGTCGTCATAGAGCGCCCTGCTCAGATCGATAGTCTCCTTCTCTCCCCCGATGATCACCGGTGTTATCGGTGTCTTGCTCTTCCCCGTGTTGTAGCCAAGGTTTCTGAGTTTTTCCTTGAGGAAATCGGAGTTGTTCCAGAGCTTCTTGAGAAGGGAGTCGTCCCTGTCCATTATCTCTATACTCTTCATTATTGCAGCGGCCTCTCCCGGGTTCAGCGCAGAACTGAACAGGAATGGCCTGGCCTTCTGTTTCAGGTAGTCGATCAGCTCCCTCTTTCCGGCCACGAAGCCGCCCATGACCCCGACCGCTTTTGAAAAGGTTCCCATCTCAATGTCCACCTTTCCCCCTATCTTGAAATGATCGACTATCCCTCTTCCGTGGTCCCCCAGAACTCCCTCTCCGTGAGCATCGTCCACATAGACCATTGAGTCGTACTTCTCTCCCAGTTCAGCCTCCTCGTTCAGTGGCGCTATGTCACCATCCATGCTGAACACACCGTCCGTAACTATCAGCGCCTTCTTTCCCTTCGATCTTTCTGTCTTCAGTTTTTCCTCAAGGTCTGCAGAGGAGACGTGAGAGAATACCACCCTCTGTGCTGAGCTGAGCCGCACTCCATCTATTATGCTTGCGTGATTTAGCTCTTCGCTGAAAACCAGGTCGTCCTTTCCGACGAGCGCTGGAATAGTTCCGAGATTTGCGAGAAGGCCACCCTGGTACACAAGTGAGGATTCCATGTGCTTGAACTGAGCGATCTTCTCTTCGAGTCTGATGTGAATTTCCATGGTACCCGCGATGCTTCTTACCGCACCCGCTCCTACCCCGTAGGTATCAATGGCTTCGTGCATCGCTTTCTTGACTTCTGGATTGTTTGCAAGACCCAGATAGTTGTTGGAACATAAATTGAGCAACTTCCTCCCATCGATCTTGACCCATGCCCCTTGAGAGGTTTGAAGAGTCCTAATGGGAACGTAACGGCCGGTCTCTTTCAGAACTCTAATCTCTTCATCCGCCCAGTCCATTTTTCCCATGCCCCGAGATGGTTTCTGCAATCATATAGTTTGCTCAGAATCCGATAATTCAAGAACTTTTAAGTATGGTGATTTCGCTCTGGGATACAGGGAGTTTCGCTTGATCAACTCGAATAGATTGGTGGCAACAGTATTGATTCTTTTCATTGCTCTTCTGGCATTCTCACCACTCTCTGGGGCGAGCTCAGCCCACGTAGCTGGTCAGAACTGGATGTTCGCGGGTTCGGAGTTCAATTATTCTCAGAGGACCGTCATTAGGGAACCTACTTATGACAATGTCACAGTTTTCGTTGATTATTTTGAAGTAACTTCCGTCAGCGGTCAACAGTTCAATTTTACCATCACGGAGAAAAACTATAACCATTTAGGTTTGCCACAGAATAGGACTCTGCCTGTCAATGCTTCAATCGTTGTCTCTAAGACCAACGTGACCGGTTCGTTCCCGGGGAACTCATTCTTTGTGGTGAACGGCACAATCCTGAAACAGATCTCCAGGAATGCAACCCTCTACTTCAATTACAAGAATGCCACTGCTCCTCTCAATATCTCAAGTGCAAACTATAGTTATGGATCGATGGAGATTCCATCCTACAGGCTGACAGCACTTGAGCCCAGGTACACCTACGCAGCACCCGGACAAAGTCAGAGCTATGTCTATGTCAACATCACTCTCCTGGTAGATGCATCAAATGGAATTGTCCTGTACGAAAACGAGAACCAGTCCTATGCCGAAACCACATCGTACGACACCGTCTACACCATCGAGGGAGCGAATTTCCAGATGATATACTCGGGTCAAACCACACATTACGATTGGACTTCTATAATAATAGGAGCTTCCATCCTGGCAGTGGTATTTGTCCTCGGGTACGTAGTAAGAACAAGGAGAAGGTAGGATAGGGACTATTGCATCTATCCGAGTTGGGCCTTTAGGTCCATTGATCAGACTAAGAATCAGTATGGGTCGGCAATCAAA
The DNA here is from genome assembly GCA_021787125.1 of Thermoplasmata archaeon. GTDB lineage: Archaea > Thermoplasmatota > Thermoplasmata > Thermoplasmatales. Next base: position 16,900 of record JAJYMI010000078.1, read on the forward strand.
TTCGGACCATTCCATACGAAATATTTTTTATTTCAGCGTAACTCATTGGAAGAATGACATTTGAAAAGATCCTTGTAACCGGCGCCGGCGGACAGATAGGCAGTGAACTGGTGCCTTATCTCTCTGAAGTTTTCGGAAATGACAGAGTGATTCCCTCAGATGTCCGATCCAACTCTAGTGATAATAGATTCATCAGCCTTGACGTGACAGACAGGGCGGCCGTCGATTTAGCCATGGACAAGTACAAGATAGATACCGTTTTCCATCTTGCTGCAATTCTTTCTGCCAGCGGAGAGAAGAACCCTGAACTAGCCTACAGAGTCAACATCGCCGGTCTCTACAACATTTTTGAATCGGCACTTAAGAACAGGTCGAAGCTTGTCATGACTCCGAGCTCGATAGGGGTATTCGGACCAGACACTCCAAGGGAGAACGTTCCGATAGAGACCATAACAAGACCCGTTACGATGTACGGAATAACGAAACTCATGGCAGAGTACCTCGGTAATTATTATCACGCCAGGTTTGGACTGAATGCCAGAGGGCTGAGATTTCCTGGATTGATCTCTTACAAGACTCCCCCTGGCGGAGGAACCACGGACTATTCTATTGAGATGATCAGAGAGGCCGTGAAAGGGAAGAATTATGTTTGTTTCCTGAAAGAGGATTCAAAGCTCCCTATGATGTACATGCCTGATGCCCTACAATCGCTCCTCAAATTGGCTGAGGCCGATGACTCCAGACTCAAGCACAGAACGGACTTCAATATTACATCCTTTTCAATTACACCAAAGCAGCTGGAAGCAGAGCTGAGAAAACACTACAAGTCTTTCGAGGTGACCTACAGTCCGGACTTCAGGCAAAGAATAGCCGATTCATGGCCCGGCTCTCTGGATGTTTCAGCCGCAGTACAAGAATGGGATTTCCATCCGAATTACGATCTTCGAGCAACGACTGAAGATATGATCGTCAATCTCGGGGGCAAAATTCGGACGAGAGAAAGCAACTTTCTAGAGGCGGCAAACAGGTGAAATGCCACTGTCATGACTCGTAGGTCCAACTACGGATTTGTTCTAAAAGGGTGAGAGATGCAAGAAGAAATTGCTCAGGTTCAAGATCTAGAGACGCTTCAGACAAGAGCCCCGTTCCTTATACACCTACCAGACAAGTTTGAACTGAAGAAGGTGACGTACAGGAATGAGGGACGAAAGTGGGCGACTCTGCGATTTGAGTGCAGAATTGGTGAAGAGAAACTCAGGGTGAAGGAATTCTTTCTAGACTGGTTCTATCCAGGTTTCCCCAAGAGTTTGATGGATTCCTTTGTCTCGTCCTATTCGAGCGTTAGCAGTGCGACCGTTAAAGAGAGAGTGATATTCTATGGAAAAAACTACAAGGGTAAAGGAGCCTCTTCTTCTTACTCCCTAGGCACGCAGATCGAGGTCGAGGGTGAAACGGCGGAGAATGTGAAGGAGCTGAGCGAGAGCATGGTTGTTCCATTTATCAGCGAAAGGTTCAGAGATTTCCCATTCCATAAACGCTCCTTCTTTGTGAATGGAGGGAAGCCCGAATGGTTTGAGGAAGAGCGCATCTCAAGTCTTTCATGGAAGGAGCCGTCAGAGAAGCTGCGCGTGGGCAGTCTCCGTTTGGAATCTGTTGGGTTCTTCAAGGGAGAGAGTCCCACCATCAGAACCATTCTGGTGTTTTCGGAGGAGTACTACCGTAGGGCCGCGTGGGTGGAGATCGCTTCTACAAATGACCAGACTGACCACTTTGTCTATGACCTCAGGAGGGGAGGAAACTTTTTCGATCAATATTTTGAGGGAAACCCTGTTGTGGCCTTTAGAAGAGACAGTGGGCCTACTATCGCGAGGTTCAAGGAAGGAAACTTGTTTGTTACCATCTCACTTTCGCCCATCTTCCAGTATTCTCAAGCCAGAGCCCTGATTGAAGAGCTCAGGAATGCCACAAAGAATCAAGAAAGATTTATCTAAAATTTTTCACTACGCATTTGATGATTCTTGATAAGCCAGCCATGATAAAGGATCTACTGGACAAAAGCAAGAATATCGCCGTGGTGGGGATGTCTCCCAACCCAGAACGAGATTCTAACAAGGTGGGAAAGTACCTGATAGACAAGGGATACAACGTCATTCCGGTAAATCCTACGGTCACTGAAATATACGGGAAGAAAGCATACCCCACGATCCTTGAGATTCCAAAAGACATAAAGATAGACATCGTTGATATATTCAGAAATCCCGAGGCTTCCAAGGAAGTGGTGCTGCAGGCTCAGAGTATTGGTCCCAGAGCCGTCTGGCTCCAGCTTGGAGCGGAGAGCCCCGATGTCATCAAGACCGCACTGTCAAAAAATCTCGATGTAGTCTATGGGATCTGCATAATGGTCACCCACCAAAAGATGTCAAATTAGGTGCACTTCACTATTTAAACATTAGTAATATTATTCAATATTTTCTATAAGATATTTGTTATAATAAGCATATTCCTCACGCCAGCCGTAATTTTAAAAATAGCACTAACTTTATATATTAAATGTAGATAATCTCAATATGGTCGGAATAAACGAGATTGCCAGAGACATCGCCAAGAGTTCCGGCGTATCTGTCAGAAGCGCTGAGTCAGTAATTAGAGGAACCTTCAAGGCTATTGTGACGAACATAAACAAGGGACAGAAGGTAAGAATCGCAGGATTCGGAATCTTCTCTAGGAAGCAAACAAAGGCAAGGAATGCAAAGAATCCTAGAACAAAGCAAATCATAAAGGTCCCCTCTAAGAACAAAGTGCACTTCAGTGCATCTTCGAAAATAAAGTACAAGTGACCTTCTTTTAATTTTTATTTTTTTATTTCCTTCCCTTCTAGGATTTTCTCATAATCTGCTCTGAATATCAATGCATGCAGTCACGGAGCTTTGACTGATCAAGCTTTGCCCGAATCCAAGTCTCTCTCAAAATTTAAATACCGCCATCTCATCCAAACATGCAAGCCATTTTCGTGTATAGGACAGAGATTTTGAAACAAAGCGGTGCGTAATGCCTGCTTAAGAATAGAGTCTTCTTTATAAGGATATATCCGCATTTTTCAGGACGGCAATCGCACAAAGCAAGATCAAGCAGTAAGCGAAAATGGTTGTGGGTGTTTTTATGAAAACAATAGAGAGTTTGACGGATTTTTTAGTAGGAATCTTTGTCACGTCCTACTATAGTATCTGCGGAAAAATTGGAGATTGTTCAGACAGGTCTGCTGTATCTTTGGCATTCTCTAACTTCGGAAAAACAGGAGGTGAAATCTGATGGTTTCGAAGTGGAAGATTTATGTCAAAGATAGGGAAAATCTGAGGACCCTCCTCAACCTTCTGATGGCAAACAGAGAAACCGAGGTAACAATAAGAAGGAATGAGGGATTGGTTTTATACGTGAGTGATGACGGAACTGTAGGGGAAATTATCCTGTACGCTCGTGAAGAACTAGGCAACAAAATTGAGCGTGTTTCTCTCGATTCTGATTGGAGGGAGAATGTGTTCCTGTTCAACAAACCGAGACACGTCTTGGATTCTGTATTCCCCTTCTTGCTGGAGACGGCCTTTGTTTTGATAAAGGGGGATGCAATACACCTGAAAGTTGAGAGGTACCACACCTTCAATCCCTTTAAGAAAAAACGACTCGGTTCCAAGAGCAAGAGAGTGCTGTACAGAGTAAAGCTGTTCGTTCCAATATTGGTCAGAGACTATTCAAGTAGGAACGGGCGACAGTGTTTAACGTTTGAAAGAAAGAACCACTTGGTATTGACAAGCTTTGAGCTGTCATCACTGATAAATGGAGGTGGCACGGATGGATTACTGGCCATATGAAAATGGTCTTCCTTTCCCACTGAGAGAGAAGAGAATACGCTTCCCGCCCGAATTCCTGGAAAACCACTCACTCGTTCTCGGAAAGACCGGGACGGGAAAATCAAATCTGCTGGTGCAGCTAATTCGTTTGTACGAAGAGGCAGGGAAGACCGTCGTGGTGTTTGATCCCCACGGTGAACTGTGGAGGTACGGAAGCCCCGACTCTTCCATCATCACCCTTTCGCCCTATTCCGGTGAGGACGTTGGCTACCTCAAATTTAACATGATGTCAGTTCTCCCCTACCAGAGCGAGAGAGAAAAGCTGATCAACGAAGAGCTTGTCGTTCAGACTCTAAAGGACATATTCTCAAACGAATCTGCTTTTTCGATAGGCACCTGGGGACCAAGGATAGAACTGATATTTACGGTAATGACAAGGCTACTGCTGAAATACAAGATCAGTCCAACCATCCAGGATCTCTCAGATCTACTCTTGAACTTCTACAAGAGGAAGGATTTCGCCTCTTCCCTTGAACCAGAGGAAAAGACTGAGTTCTTCTCCATCTTCAATCAGGGATATGACTTCATTTCCTCCACCGTCAACAAGATACTGCCACTGATTTCAAACGAAGTTTCGAAGAACCTTTTTTCATCAAGAGATGACTTCTTCGATATATCCAAATTGAGGAATACTGTCTATGTAGAGCTATCGGGTGAACATTCGCCTTCTTCTCTTTCTAAGCCATTTTCAATTATGCTCCTGTACAAGATCTGGAACAATGTAATACTCAAGAGGATGAGAGACATTGTTCTCGTTATGGACGAGTTTCAGATGGTATCCCCTCACATCTCCCAGAGGATAGTTGCTGAAGGGAGGAAGTTCTCGCTCTGGACGGTTATGGCGACACAATCACTCTTCGGGCTGGATCCCGTCCTTGCATCCAGCATAAAAACCAACGTTCACAATTTCTTTCTCTTTCAGCTATCAAATGAGGATGCAAACTTGTTTAGACACGACGGCAGGACGATGAGAAATCCAGACTTCCATCGCTTCAATTGTCTTGTCCCCAGAACCGACAGTTTATTCTCCGGAACGACAATTCTGGCCGCCCAGACAAAGGAATTCTCGGTTGACAGGGAGTTTTATGATTTTGAAACCGGCAAAGAATGCATTGATCAGGAAGTTCCAGAGAATATAGACCCCGCAAGGTTGAGTCACCTTATCTCACTGGGACTTGCAACCGTTGTGGATGGAAACGTTCACTTGGAGCAAGAGTACTTTGAGAAGATAGGTTCAAGACACAAGAGAGGAAGCGAGTCCATGTTTCATAGATACCTTGTGACGAGGTCATACTTCTTCTTCAAGAAGAGGGGATACGAGGTGTACGAAGGAATAGATTATGACGGGCACAGACCAGACCTGGTGGTGATGAAAGATGACGAGAAGATACCGGTAGAATGTGAATATTCAGATTTCGAAAAGAAGGGAAGAATAAGAGAGAAGATGAGTTTCTACCCGAATGTGATATTTTCTGCCTTCAGGGAAAGAAAAGGAGAGTTACCACCCGGTATGGGTCTCCTGTTGATTCCGCCGATAGGCGATCAATCGGAGCCGGAATTTATAGAACCTCAGAAAGAGATGGGTGTGTAGCCCTCGCCGAGAAGGGCTACCATTCTACCCGAGTATGCTTCCAGATTTATCCCTTGGAGCTTGAGTTCTGTGTCTATCTTTGCATTCTGAGCGATGAATATACATGCGGAGTCAACAACACCGTACCCTACCAGTTTCTTGATCTTTTCAGCCCTCTCTCCGGTGGCACTTGCAAGAAGCAACTCGCTTGGTCCGAAGAAAAGCAGCTTTACCTTTTCAACCATCTTGTTTTCGGTCATCCTGAGTGCCGAAGTGATCGCCATATCGAATCTCTGCTCGGCCTCTTTTCCACTCATAACGATGTAGAGTACTTTGGTCATGCTGACTTCATCAAGTATGTGAGAATAATTTTTTCTGTCCTTTTTCAAAAGGATTTTTGTGCAAATCCTGATACAGTTCTGTGGAAATATTCATAGATGGGAACTATTCGAACATTCGGTTCTCTTCAGCTCACTTCATCCCTGGTGACTGGAAGTGTTCGAGGATACACGGCCATGACTACTCAATATCGGTAAGAATTGTTGGATCGATGGATGACAAGTCGTATTTTCTAGATTTCTCTAAGGCAAAATCAAATCTGAAGGAAATTGCGGACTTTCTGGATCACGGAGTTCTCATTCCGGAGAAGAGAAAGGGGATTATTCTTGAAGAGAAGGAAGAGAATCTGAACGTGAAACTCGAGGGCAAGATTTATAGCTTCCCACAGGAGGAGTGCAGAGTCATACCTGTGAAGGACACCACAGCGGAATGCCTGAGCGAGTACATACTCGATAAGTTTGTCAAATCACTGGAACAAAGAGTTGAAGAGATAGAGATTGAAGTTCACGAAGGACCTGGCCAGTATGCAAAATCGAAATGGAAACATGAGGGCCGTTAGCCTTCTGTCAGGAGGACTGGATAGCTCTACCCTCCTATCCCTTGTTGTCTCTAGGGGTTACGAAGTTGTAGCACTATCGTTTGATTATGGACAGAGACACAGCAGAGAACTTGATTCCGCAAGAAAGATTGCAGAGTATTACAAGGTGGAACACAAGATAATGAAAATAGACCTGAGACCTATCGGAGGAAGCGCGCTTACAGAAAATATCTCAGTTCCTGATGTCGATCTTGAGAACATAGGTAAGGATATCCCGGTCACCTACGTCCCTGCAAGGAATACCATATTGCTATCCATTGCACTTGGTCTGGCTGAGGTTACTGATTCTTCCAAGATATTCATAGGAGCGAATGCCTTGGATTACTCGGGATACCCGGACTGCAGGCCGGAGTATTTTGATTCAATTAACGAAACGTTCAGTCTCGCCACCAAGAAAACAGTAGAGGGAGGGCACATCGAGGTCGAGGCGCCACTTTTGAAGTACTCGAAGGCCGATATTGTGAGGCTTGCCGTCAAACTTGAGACACCACTCGGTCTGACTTGGTCGTGCTATAAGGGAGGGAAAAAGGCGTGCGGAGTGTGCGATTCCTGCAAACTCAGGTTAAAGGGCTTCATGGAGGCTGGTTCTGAAGACCCCATAGAATACGAAACCGTTCCCGCATTCTACAAGAAATACTTGAATACGAGAGAGTAGAAGACCGAAGCGGTAAATCGCCGACTGAGTGATGCAACTCTTTAGGAAAAGGAATTAATCCAAATTACACTGACGGAACGTGATTAAGGATCTTGAGATCACTTCGATAGAGGGGAGGAGATATGCTCCTATCGATACTAGACCACAGGAAGTTAGAATAGACCAGAATCTCACTATAGTAGACGTAAAGCGGGAAAATGAGTTCTCAAGGATAGTCTACAAATTCACTTCGTCATTTTCGACTCTTGGGACAATTTCCCTTGAGGGTACTTTGCTTTACCAGGGAACTGACGAAATTGACGTCAAGTGGAGAAAGGATAAGTCACTTCCAGACAACGTAGCCAACGAAGTACAAACTGCGATATTCTCTTCGTCTGTCATAGAGACGATACTGATAGCAAGGGACCTGCGCCTCCCGCCTCCAATTCCAATGCCTACATTACAAAAGAAGAAAGACGTAGTGGGATTTGGCTGATTTTTAAGAAATAGGAAAGATGGGTCGACCTTAGTACTCTCTCCACCTGTGTCCGCAGTGGGTACAGGTATAGAATCTGGTTTCAGGTTCGTCCGCAGCCCTGGTTTGCATGGCCTCCCAGTAGACACCAAACTCCTTGCACTTAGGACACTGGACCGTCTTGTCTATTGGCAGGTTAATCTCCTCCTTTTCAACAACAATTGTTTCCTTCTTCTTCCCCTTCTCTACAATTCCCTTCTTTTCCTCTTCCTTGATCGCTAGAGTGTTACCACACTTCTTGCATACCCAAACTTCGCCTTTTGGGAACATCATAGATCCACATTTAGGACAGAACACAATTTCACAAAGTTATATTAAATAAATACATTTTCCTGAGTTGAGAGTTCCATACTTAAGAATTCGCCAGAAAGATGCAGAGAAAGAAATCGATAGACTGAAGGCAAGCGGCGAGATGCTAAGGGATTTCAGGATCAGGAGAGAGGGCGAATGGGTGCTCGTTCCGGTCAAGCACTCTGAAGAAACTAGCGATTTTGAGGAGAACCCAAGGATAAGGATGGACCACGTTGGAAGCTTCGAGAGGGTTGCTGATTTTTTTGTCATTAAGGAGAGAGAGGGATGGCAAGAGATCATCAAAGAAATTGAGAAGAAACAATCACCAAGGGCGATCTTCCTAGACAGTGGCGTGGAGGGGACATTCAGGATCAGGAAACTCCAAAGAGTGTACGGTACTGGCCAACCGGCTGGCATTCATAAGGAGAACGGACTAAGATACCACATCGACCTGGAACGGGCATATTTCTCCCCTCGATTGGCCTCACTGAGGACGGAGATCGCTGAGAGCTGCACTCGGCTGACAAAATCGGGACTGATAGTAGATATGTACGCAGGAGTGGGACCGATATCGATTCCGCTTCTTAAGAGAGGCCTGAGAGTCCTTTCCATAGACGTCAATCCCGCTGCAGTGGAACTGCTGGGCCAGAATATGAGGTTGAACAAAGTGAAAGGGAATGCAATCATCGCAGATTCCAACGGAGTATACGACTGCTTAAGAGGAGTTGAACAGGTAATAATGAATCATCCGACCCAGTCGCTACCTGTGACCCAGGGAATAATAGGGAAAATGAAGCGAGGGACGTACATCCATACGACCTATATATCCAACAGGATGGATAGGATAGAATTCGATGGAGTCGAAGTCCTGGAGAGGAAGACGGTCCATGGTTATTCTCCATCATCTTCGCTGTTCTATTTCCTGCTTGAAAAGAAGTAAACGATTTATTCTCTTTAACCATTTGAGCAAACATGCCTAAGCAGGGATTCTTCAATTCTGTTCTATCCGGGATAAGGGAGAGGTATGAGCAGAGTCTCCTAGAGGACATCAAGAAGGACCCACTGCCCAAGCACATCGCAGTCATAATGGATGGCAACAGAAGATTTGCCAGACAGCTAAAGGTGCCTAGCGACAGAGGACACCTGCTCGGCAAGGAGCGACTTGAAGAATTCCTGGACTGGGCCTACGATATTGGGATAAGAATAGTGACCGTATTTGCATTTTCGACTGAGAATTTCAAGAGAGATTCATCAGAGATAGAATATCTGATGAATCTCTACGCAAACAGTTTCAACGATCTCGTTCTTGATGAAAGGATAACCAAGAACAAGATCAAAGTAAGACTGATCGGCAAGACTGACCTTCTCCCAGAAGCTCTGAGGTTGGCAGCAAGAAGGGCAGAGGAATATACGAAAAATTTTGACAAATATCTGCTAAATGTGGCCATTGCTTATGGTGGAAGAGAAGAGATCCTGGACGCCATAAAGAACATCTCAAAGGAGGTAAAGAACGGTACGCTCAACCCGGAAAACATCGATGAGAAGCTCATTGAAAAATACCTCTACACTGGGGAAATCGAAGATCCGGACCTCATAATCAGAACGTCCGGAGAGGAAAGAATCAGCAATTTCCTCTTGTGGCAGTCTGCGTATTCCGAACTCTATTTTACCGACGTGTACTGGCCGGACATAACGAAACTTGACCTCCTGAAGGCGGTAAGGGATTATCAGAAGAGGCAGAGGAGGTATGGGAAATAGTGCCGATCCTCGGAATCGACGATACTGACTCTCGTAGTGAGATGTGTACTACCTATCTCACTATTGAAATTCTTAAGAGTTCAAATCTGGACTTGATCGGTTATCCAAAACTGGTTAGATTGAACCCCAACATCCCCCTAAAGACTCGGGGAAATGCGGCCATATCACTGACCCTAGGAAGGGGCGAGGGAAGAAGCACAGCTATAGGGAAGATTGATGGCGAACAGATCCTGTCCTATCCCCGATACAGAAACGAAAAGATGGACATAGATGTCATGTCCATAATTGAGAGATTCTCTCCAAGTGAAAAGGACACGAACCCGGCCCTGATAATATCGGGGGAGGAAAATAGTGAAAATTTCTACTGGGACGCAGTGAGAGAATTCGTCGATTACAGGAAAGTTCTGGAGAAAGCCAAGGGGGACTTCAGTTCTATAAACGGACAGATAGGAATAGTGGGGGCAAATGCGGCCATTTCTTGGCCCAGAAGAAACACAACTTATGAGTTGATCGCATATCTTGAAAAGAACAAATGGACGGGTCGCCATTATGTGGACGATTCAAGCTCGATGCTCATTGAGAGATCATTTCCAGATACTTTCGACAATTTTGATTTCAAGAACAAATACAATGCAATTAGACCCACGACAAAGACTCCTATTCTGTTCGGAATCAGGGGGGTTGATCCAGACAGGTTGATCCAGTACGAGGGGTATGTGAAGAGTGAGCCCTACACCTCTTCCATAATCTACGAAACGAACCAAGCCACCGACGACCACTTGGTTGAGAGGTCCATAGCGGAATCTCAACTGTACTTCTCAGCCATAATCAGAGGATTTGTCAGCTCGGAACCGGCTTGGTCCAGGGGTGGAATCCTTGGCTTGGACGTAGAAATGAATGGTGAAAAGATAAGAGCTGTTGCGATGGAACCGACGAAGGAGTTCAGAACCCTGCTAGCAAAACTGAGAAGAGGCGATGAGGTGAGGGTTTACGGCGGGATAACAAAGATCGGGATAATCAATATTGAGAAAATAGAGGTGGTTTCTGTTTCCAGAGTCACCCAGATCAGACCTCCCCTTTGCCATACTTGTAAGACAAGGATGGAGAGCGTTGGGAGGGGGGGAGGTTTCAGGTGCAGGAAGTGCGGGACAAGGAGCAAGACGGGAGAGGAGTCCATCGAGAAGAGAGAGATTGCTCCTGGTTTCTATGAGGTGCCCATCGTTGCGAGAAGACATCTCGCGAGACCGATCAAGCTGGGGATCGTAAAATGATATGCGTAACTGGAACTCCCGGGGTCGGAAAGTCTGCGGCAATGAAAGAACTGCTGAACCGTGGGTGCGCCGCATCCGAATTCGATGGTCTTATTGACGAATGCGTCCTCGAAGTGAAGGATGATGAGAGGATCGTAGATCAGAATTGCTTGAGAAGAATCAGAAGGGACGGAACTTACTTCGGTCATCTATCCCACTATGCAAGATGTGATAAGGTCGTCGTGATTCGGGCTCATCTGAAGGATATTGAAATCCGACTGAGTAAGCGAGGCTATTCAAGATCGAAAATCATGGACAACGTTGAGAGCGAGGCCATTGACCTCATAGGGTTCGAAGCAGAGAAAATGCACTCGGGAAACACTTTCGAAGTGTTGAATTTGAGTGTTGAAGAAACTGCCGATTTTATAGAAAATGTAATTAAAGGGAAAAATTCTACGAGTGTGAAAATCGATCTCTTGGAGGAGATACTGGATTGGTATTAGACAAATCGAGAAAGAATGCAGGTTTCCTGGTTGACGGAGTTGCCTCAAGACTTGAACACGTCAATCCGAACTCCATCACCATAATATCATTCTTCCTAGCAATATTGTTTGCCGTCTTTTACTACCTGGGTCGCTTCAGTTTTTTGTACCTGGTCATAGCATTTTTCCTTCTCTCTGGCTCATCGTATCTTGACGCGCTCGACGGAGCCGTTGCAAGACGGTTTAACAAGTCTTCAAAGAGGGGAGATTTCCTAGACCATCTCCTGGATCGATACTCTGATTTTGTCATCCTTTTCGGATTGACGGTCAGTCTGTTCGGTAACCTATATTTCGGAATAATCGCGATCGCTGGCACCTTTCTGAGCAGCTATGTGGGCACCCAATCGCAAGCGGTCGGATTGAATAGAATATACGGAGGTTTTCCAGGAAGGGCCGATAGATTAGTGATCGTAATGATAGTGACGATCGTACAGATCTTCACGACAGGCATTCCTATATTCGGGTACTACATAACTTCGTGGGCGCTACTGTTTCTGGGGGTTGCGGGATTTATCAACTCTGTCTACAGAGCCTCCCTTGCCTATAGATCTATTTCCTAGATTCCTTGTCCGGTAAAAGCCAAGAGGATGGGACACTTTGCCTGAGGCACAGAGAGGGTCTCTCTCCTTGTAACAGAGTCCCAGAGAGCCCAGAGTCTGACAGGAAGGAACGCTGTATTCCCTCCCTCTCCCTGTCCCAGTTATGTGCTCGATCTGATATTTCGTCACCTTTTCTGCAAAGTCTGGAACTTCGCCAAAATACTTCAGGATCTCGTCGTTAGGAAGACCTATCCTGTGAAGAAAGGTCACCAGGAAGAAGCGACCAGCGTGGGAGACATTTGCTCCTTTTTTCATCTGATCTATTATCTCCGCAAGACAGGGAGGAAAAGACTTTTCGTTAAGAGGACCGAGGTTTGCCCTCTCCTGCCTGATCTCCTGCCCCCTGGATATTATCTCCGCGACTGATGGTCTCAGAATCTTGTCGACTTCGGGGGGAAATTCGACGACCTCATTGACCTCCTGCATGTATTTTCTGTAGAATGCCTCTCTCAATATTTTTGCCAGTACGTTCTGTGATGCAATCACATTTCCGTCCCGTAGCTCCTGGTTGCAGAGCTTCAGGTCTTTGTCGTTGAATACCACTGCATTCTTCAGGAATGACGATATGGGAATGAGGTACCTCTCGTCCTGCTTCTCTATTTCTACGTTCAGCTCCTGTGAAACTAGTTTCAAGATTCTGGGTTCCTTTTCCCTCTTCAGATTTTCGTAGAGGGCATTCCTCTCCTTTATTGCATATCTTGCAGAAATGAAATAGTCTCTAATGTAGGTAAGAACAATCTTGGTGACAATGTAGTCTATGACTCTGTCATCTGACCTTGTGGAGAATGTGGCTTCTTCTCCGTTCGTTATGCTGGTCAGCTGATTCACTGATTGCTTGATGTTGGTCTCGTTGCTCTCCAGAAAAGATTGTAATGAGGTTCCTTGGTGAAAGTATCCCTTGAGCGCTCTCCTCAGGAACGGATAAACTCCCACCATTTCCTCAGTGTTCATACGATTTGTAACTCTCTAGGAGCAGAGGTAATCACTTGGCCCCCGTTCTTGGTTACCACAACGTCGTCTTCTATCCTGACTCCACCCTTCTTCGGGATGTATACTCCAGGCTCGACCGTAACAACCATGTTCTCCCTCAGATAGAAATCCGTAAGAGGGCTGAGGGCTGGATGGTCGTGAACATTCAATCCAATGCCATGTCCGAGTCCGTGTATGAATTTCCCCTTGAATTTTGATGAGTCTATGACTTTCCTCGAAGCACCATCTACCACCTTGCCGTTCTGTCCGCTCTTTATGGCTTTGATTCCTGCACTCTGAGCTTCTAAGACTGTCTCATACATATCGTGCATTTCCTTGTCTGGTTTGCCGAAAAAGTATGTTCTTGTCATATCTGAACAGTACCTCTCATACTTCGCTCCGAAGTCTACCAGCACCACATCTCCTCGTTTCAGTTTCCTGTTCCCTCCGGAGAAGTGAGGCTCTGCTGCGTCTGGTCCAAAAGCTGCGATTGTATCGAAACTGGGTGACGATGCACCGTTCTTCATCATCTCATAATTGACCCTTGCCGCAAGTTCGCCCTCGGTCAACCCTTCCTTTAGCATTCCCGGAATCTCCTCTCCAGCCTTAGATACGATCCTTGCTGCTTCTTTTAGCTTAGTGATTTCCCTCTCCGACTTGATCTGCCTGAGACTGGCGATGGACTCGCCTACGTCCACGAGCTCCTTGTCAGGCAGTTTGTCCTTCAGGGAGAGATAATCTGTATGGGATAGCCCTGAGAAATTTATTCCCAGGAAGGTAATGCCTTTCGTAAACTCTTTTAGAAGTTGGTCCCTTTCTTTCCCAGAGCTGAACACCTCCACATCAAGGTCCTCAGACCTTGCCGTTTCTTCCTCGAGTTGGCTCGTGATGACCTTGAGATTCTTCCTTGTGACAAAGGCGTATGAGCCCTCGAACAATCCCCTGGTGAGCTGGGTAAAATAGAAGAATGAAGGGTCGTTCGAGCTTTCTCCACCGTTGTAAATTAAAATTCCTTCGACGTTCTGGTTAAGGTCAAACAGCTTCTCTACGTCCATAAGTCCTGAGACTTAATTGATTAATCTAATTTTCTTAGGGCAGATGGCTCACTCCGATCAATCCTTGAACGTGACGGCAAATATTTCCCCTAGGTCAGGAGACACGATGTGACCCGCCTGATATTTTGAAAATGAGAATACTTCCTCCTTGCCAGGTGCGTACCACGGATTGGTTCGGACTGCTTCGATTGTTGTGAAGGGATCGAGTTTGATTTTTGCATAACTCATTCCGACGGCTTCCCTGCCGAGAAACAGTGACTGTCTCTGCGAATAAGCCAGGTGGAGCAGGTAGATTATGTGTTCTCTGAATTCGACCAACTTTGAGAACGCAAAACTTGGAAACTTTCTCATATCGTCGTCATAGAGAACCAACTTTGAGTGTCTTCTCTCCATCCTTGTGAGTATTCCTTGGCTCTGGATTACATTCTCTGAGAATTCTACCCCCATTGGAAACAGCAAGATGAGGAAGTTGTTCATTGATTCTATCAGGAAGTTTTCTTCCTCCCCCGATATCTCTGGCAGGAAGCAGAGATACATGTCCTTATCGGGAAATGAGCCGTAGACTGTCGGGTCCTTCGTAACGATCTCTTTGGCTCGCCTCCCGACGGGTCGAATCATAGTGATAGATGCTGATGTTCTATAATTGTTTGCTACTGGCTGGAGATCTTCAGTTGTCTGAGAGTGTCCTTGATGTGTTCCTCATTTTCGTTTTCGAAAACGAGGAGACCCATTCCCTCCAGCTCCCTCTCCAGAAATTGCATTATGGAAGAAAAGTCGGTCATGGGTTTTATCTCTCCCTCTGACAAAACATTGAGGACCTCTCTCTTGAACGGGGACTTGAAGTATTGGAATGAGATTATTTTCTTCTGCAATCTGTCCACGAGTCTGGCGAATTCTTCTTGACTCTCCTTGACCAGTAATCCCTTTGGAATCCTTCTGTGCTTGATCGCTTCGTACGTCTTCGGGATCTTGGTCTTCAGTCCTGACATAAAGTCACAGTCATTCCAACCCACGAATTCTTCTAGGTCTGGATTCAGAAGCTCAAGTGCGTCGTTTGCGAGCGAGGCAGTGATAAGGGCAGTCTTGTGCCTATAAACCGTCCTGTACATTAACATTCTTGCGACCATCAATCCCTCGAACGATGGAAGTCCTTTCTCCTCTACGCAAAACTCGCCCTGGAAAATAGAGAGTACCCTCAGTATCCTCGGAATGTCGACAGCTCCCAGCGCGACACCAGTGTAGTGGGAATCCCTTGCAAGATAGTCAATCTGGTCAACATCACCGTTACCAGAGATCAGTCTGCTAAGCACCCCTCGCTTTCCTCTCAGTATGTCGACCACTGCCTTCCTATGACTTCCAAGAATATCGCTCACTTCGTTATCCGGGGTCTTTCCTTCGATGATATCCACAGTGATGTCCAGATGATCTTTACCATACAGCTTGATCATTGAGTCCTCAAGAGCGTGCGAGAACGGTGAGTGTCCTATGTCGTGGAGCAGGCCGGCAAGAGAGACTTCCATTACATCCCTCCTTTCCAGATCTAGTCTGCTAGAAGCTTCCCTGGCAAGATAGTGTGTGCCTAGCGAGTGTTCAAACCTGGAGTGTGTTGCGCCTGGAAAAACTAGATAGGTGAAACCAAGTTGCTTGATTGAGTTCAATCTCTGAAACTCGTTCGTTTCGATTATCTTTGAAGCAGTCTCTTCAAGCTCTATAGATCCGTAAATCGAATCGTGAATTGTCTTCTTATTGATCAACGAGTCACAATTTTCAATGAATATATAACACTTGAGCTACCGTTTCCAGCAATTTTCAGCGCTCAGAGACTCATCGAGAAAATCATCTTGTGAAAATCAGGAGAAAATCCTTGGTCTCATCTTTCAGATACAACCGATCGCCTGAGTGTCGAAAAGCCGGGCCACCGACACCAAAGGGCGATAGTAGGATATGGCTACCCCATCAATTCTCCGCTCCGTGCCCCCACCGGCATCCGCGGTCCACGTAACCGTTGCTCCCTTCCGGTCCTGGCGGGATTCCCGTGATGACGCATACCGCTCTCCCCTCCGGGTGAGATGTATACAACCTGGATCTGATGGGACAGAGTTTCGCCGAACATCAAGGGCTCACACCCTCAAGGTTGCCTTCTATATCGGCTGTCGCCCTCGCGTATAGACGGTTTCGAGTAACAGGAGACGCCTACCCTCCCGGCCAGCCCGGCGTACTGTCAATCAATCTTCCGATTAAAATGTTTGTCTGAACTAGAAAAAAATCGGTAAATCATTCTCTCCATCTTATGAATTTTCTTCCCAGAAGCGTGAGAACTACTGTTTCCACGAGCAGTATGACTATCATCGAGTACTGCATCTTTTCCAGTCCCACAATCCCTTGTAGAAGCACGGCCGCAGGTGTGACTGGCGAGATTGACAGAATGTACAATACCCCATTTGGAAGGTAGCTATAGGGGTAGAATGTCGGTGGCAGTACCGTCATGATTATGGACAGTATCGCAGTTATTCCCCACACGTTTCTGATGTGCTTCAGCAGACCAGCAATTATGAACGAGAGATTGGAGATAGTAAGGGTCAGTAGGACAAGGACCCCAATTATCCACGGAGCAGAAGCTAGTGAAAATACCTTGAAGTACGCACCCAGGATTCCATA
This sequence comes from Thermoplasmata archaeon, assembly GCA_021787125.1. Taxonomy (GTDB): domain Archaea; phylum Thermoplasmatota; class Thermoplasmata; order Thermoplasmatales. Next base: position 33,603 of record JAJYMI010000078.1, read on the forward strand.
CAATACGATTCCTGGAAGGGAGAAGACGAGGTAGCTCAGTGAAAGGGCTAACATGTAGTTTTGAGGTGTGATACTGGTCGCAACGAACAGATCCTGTATCCTTATCTGTATCCTGAAGAATGCGGCATCTGCCGCTCCGTTGATGCTGTTGGCAGCGACGATTGCTATAGGTCCTCCTGCTATGGCAAACGCTATGAGGGTACCGTGGGTGAAGATTGTGACCATGAATAACAGGGTAAGCGGAAGAGAGAGTGATGCAAGCAGATATGATGGCCCTCTGAGGACCACGTAGAACCCGTAATACCAGGCAAAGTACAGAATGAACTTAGGATTCAAGACTTACCCCCTTTGACAAAAATATGTCGTCGAGGTTGATCCTCTTGATATCATACCCTTTCTTCAGGAATTCGTCGACTCTGTCCTGCTCAATGTACTTGATTGCGACATTTGCAATCTTAATGTCGAACTCTTCCCCATCCAGCTTCTCAGCCCTCATCCTTCCATTAAAGGTCGAAAGGAGACTGCTGACCGACCCGTGAGTTATTATGTTCCCCTGATCGATTACCATCACTTCGTTAGAAAGCTCCTGCGCTTCTTCCATATAGTGGGTCGTGAGTATTATCTTGGATGACAATCTCTTGATGGCAGACCAGACCTCAATTCTAGAAAGAGGATCAAGACCTGTTGTCGGCTCATCTAGGAATATCACTGGTGCTTTTGCTGCAAGAGCCATTGCGACAAAGACCTTTCTCTTCATTCCTCCTGACAGGGTATCTGACGGAGCATTTCTGAAGTCATAGAGCTCCAGTTCGTCCAGTGCATACTTTGCTTCCTCCTTTGCCTGCGACGGGGAGAACCCTCTGGCCATCAGGTAGAGCTGCATCTGCTCCAGGGGAGACAGGATTCCTATCAGCTGCGCTTCTTGAGGGATACTACTGATCAGCTGCCTCACTTTCTTGGTGTCCTTCAGGATGTCATATCCCTCTATGAGAGCCGTCCCCGATGAGGGAGACAACTGAGTCGAAAGTATCCTGATCAGAGTGGTTTTTCCTGCGCCATTTCTGCCTATTACGGTGGTCACTCTTTCCTTAAGAGATGCATCAATTCCCTTCAATGCAAAGAGGTTTCTACCGTATCTCTTTGCGACCCCTTTTATCTCGATCATCTATGCTCTAAGCTTGACAGAGAACTCTTCCTTGAAAACTCCTAGACTCAGGGTTGTTCCAACCGCCCGAATGCCCTTGATCGCGCCAACCTTTTCTACTTCGAAATCCTTCAACTCGTTGCTGTCCCTCACCTTGATCTTGAGGAGAATGTCGCTATCGCCCGATGTGTGATGAACGTCCAGAACCTCGTCGAACCGGGATAGCTCCTTAGCTATCCTGTCGAGTTCCTTGATGTCGCTTATGGAGACCGTCACGAACGCGGTAAGCCTGTAATCGAGCTTATCATGATCAATCAACGGAACCACTTTCTTGATAATCTCGCGGTCCTTCATCCTCTTGACTCTCTGAAAAACCGTCGTGGGGGGAGACTTGACCCTCCTAGATATCTCGTTGTACCCTACTGTAGCGTCTTCTCGCAAAACGTTTAGGATTCTAATGTCCAGAGAATCGTATTCCCCTTTCATTGTAAGCGATTTTTAAAAGGTATTTAGAAATTTTGTGAGGGGGTCTAATCGAACATTTATTAGGAAAGTACTCAATCAGCTTTGAGGATAATGGCTGAACTGTCTGCTTCGATACTTGCCGCAGATCTCTTGAATCTCGAGAGAGATATAGGAAAGGCAATCCATTCGGGAGTCAAGTGGATTCACCTAGATGTCATGGATGGACACTTCGTTCCTAATCTCACTATGGGAATACCCTTTGGAGATGCGATAAGGAAAAAATTCGATGTGAATATTGAGAGCCACATGATGGTAGACAATCCAGACATGTATCTTGAAAAGTACTGTTCATTCTCAAAGCTGGTCACGATTCACTATGAGGCTCCTGTCCAGACAGTGAGGGTGCTGAAGGAGATTGAAAACAGAGGATCGATGCCTGGAATTTCTATAAATCCGAAGACACCTGTTTCCAGCATTGAAAGCCTACTGCCCTCCGTCAAATATGTACTCGTCATGACCGTAGAACCTGGGTTTTCTGGTCAAGGACTGATAGAGGAAGCTGCTCAGAAAATTCCCTTGCTCTCTGAATACAGAATGAGAAACAATCTGGATTTCCTAATAGGAATAGATGGAGGAATAAAGAGAGACAACATTTCGCACATAGCTTCTCTCGGTCCAGACATAATAGTCAGCGCGTCCGCAATCTTCTCCGGAAACGTTGAGGAAAATATTAATTCACTAAGAAGTTGTATAAAGGAGAACAGAAATGGACAATGAAATAGTTGAGAAAGCAAGGGAACTTGAAGATAACGGGGACCTGAAGGAGTGCATAAAATACATAGATGAAAATATGAACTCCATCCAGGATGAGCTTACAAGGACAGACGTCCTGAGAATCAAATCGGAATGCTTTCTCTACCAAGAAGTTCCTGACGCAGAAACGGCGAAGAAGTACGCAGAGGAAGCCCTAAAAATTTCATCGGAGAAGGGCGATCAGAAGAGAATTGCCGAGACCAATCTCCTCCTCTCTCAGATTCTGGTGCTCGATGACACAAAGAAGGCAATAGAATATGGGAGGAAGGCACTGGAGCTCTACCAAAAGATCAATGACAAGAATGAGTACATCTATTCGATGATCTCGCTCGCGACAATCCTTGAGGATTTCAACGAAGCCTCTCCCCTCTTCGAGAGGGCACTGCAAGAGGCGACAAATGCCAATAATCTTGACATGCTCGCTCAGGCTGCAGTCAACTACGCCTATCTACTCGTAGAGCAGAAGGGCGGAGATGCACCACTCAACACGCTCGATAAGGTCATCAAGAAAATACTCGGAGAGGCAGCGAAGCTTAAAAGAAAGGAAGAGAGAATTCGTGCAGTCACGAACTATTCTGAAATCTTTGACGCCGCTTCAGACATTGCGATGGAACTGGATGCTTACGATCAAGCCACAAAGTACGCCGCTTATCTAAACAGGGACCCTCAGGAATTCGTCAAGTAGTCAGATCAGCGGAGAGAGAGAAACTTCTCGACATCCACACCATTCAATCTGGCGAAGACGAGTGAGGCCACCCTGGTGCTCATGAATGGATTCTTTTCTCTCAGCTTGTTTACTTCAGAAATGACGTCTCTCTTGTTCATCCCGGTCTTCTTAGTGATTAAGGCTATGACCGTTTCGGTCACGTCTTCAACATCCCTCTCGTTCATTATTGCGTCGAAGTTTGGCTTATAATCCAGGCCTATCTCTATCCCGTTGATCGAGCAGGTAATCGCGTACCCACTCTCAGTCTGTTTCAGACATCTCTCTTCAAGTCCTATTCTCAGGAACTCTTTGACCTGGTCTGGCGTGAGGTATCTCGTCTTTATTGCCAGTATCGTGAGTATTTCGGCTTCCGTAAACTCATACTTCCCCGTAGTCTTCCTAAGGTAGAGAAGGAGCTTCCTTATCTCTTCGACCATCCAGACCTCCAATCGGGACGACAATGTTGCACTTGCCACATGCAAGTCTTGAGGTAAATTCAATCACATTTCCATCAAACAACTGGGTATCCGAGTAAATGCGGCTCCCCCCGTTCTCGATGAAGAAGTCAGCTATCTCTGATCTGTTCCTTACGTAAAGGATCAGGGAGTCTGTGTAAAAAAGCGCCCTCTTCAGTTTCTCTTTCTCTATATTCTCAGATACTGTGACCATAGTCGATCCGCCCGTTATAGCGTCGGCAATGTCATCGACCTGAGTGATCTCCGCGTCGAGATAGAGCTCGTACAGCCCAGAAAGGTCATCATATCTCTTGAAGTTGAGCTCCCTTCCACTCTTGTAGTCCTCGTCTACCAGCCACAGTGGACCTGATTCGTACCCCTCAAGGGCTTCGGCTTCCACTATCTTTCTTTTACGGAGCGTGACTGAAGGAATTATCATATGTATTCTTTAGAAGTGTTAGCCACGATGAGATTAAAAATATTCTCTTGCACGAGTACTATAGTTCCCGACTGGTTGAAAGAGTGTATGTAATCGATCTCCTGCTGGGACAGATTGATTCCAGAGGGTGTCTCAAGTTCGGTGTGGAAAAAAACCATTGCGGAGGAGTTCCCGTTGTCGGTCCATTCGACTAGCGAGAAAGGGTACTTCACCAAGAAACCTCTTCCAAGATCCTTTCCTCCAACCTCAACCGTCAGATCGATGTTGACATATGTTCCATTTCCGCTGGAAGATGGAATGTATGTCTGGACCCACGCGTGCTCCCCGAGACTCGCTTGGCCATTAGTTTCCTGGATCAGAAGACCGTACTGCGTCCAGGCAGGTATTCCGATGCTCCTGCTCATGGACTCGAAGAGATAGGAAAGTTCCTCGCAGTCTCCTTCCCTCTGCTGGTAGACCTGTTGGGCCGATAAGGGAACATTACCCAGGTTGTAGGATATATTGTATCTGTAATTCTGGACTATGTAGTTATAGATCGCATCGAGTTTACCGACTACCGTGGTCTCGTTCTTCGTCAGGTTCAAAGTAAGCTTCGTGAAGAACGAAGGATTGATCACTTCAAGATTCGTGCTTGAATAATTGAAGTATTCCGCATGGTCGTATTCGGTCTTCAGATACGATGGGATCTGAGAAGGAACTCCTGTGGAATTATTCAAATTCTGCCACGTCTTGCCATACGAACTCACGTTGTATGTTATGTTGATGTACGAGCTTCCTGGATTGATCTGCATCTGCCAGTAAGTCCTGTTCTGAGAGTTTCTAGACGTTCCGTTCACATTGGGAGAGTGTGAAATGGATATGGAACTCCGCTGAAGAGAGTTGGTGACCGTCGGAGTAAAGTAAAAGGTGAATGCCATATCGGAGGTGAAGCTAAGATTTCTGGAAAATTGAGTGGAGAGCTCGGATGGCATCTGATAGGAAGTCGTGGTTATGTTTCCAACCCCGTTGAGCAGATTAGTGTCTTCAGCGATGTAGTACACAGCGGTTAAAGCTATGATAACGACTATAACAACGGCTATTCCTTTTATTGCGGCCCCCATTTAATTAGACCCGAGCCTGACATGGAAAAATTTTATATATAACAGTATCGCAACTGCTATTTCTGGAATTATCGTGGAAAGAGCATATGGCCCGTGAAGATACTCCACGAATATGGAAGAAGAAAATAGCATCTGAACGAGGAGTGCAAAGTTGTAATAGAGCAGTACCCTGTTCTTTGATGCACCAATTGAAAGAAGCGCAGCCGACATGACATTGGTCAGAAATGCAAGCAGTGCCACCATCGCTACGAAGACGTAATTCAACATCGAGGTGCTAGTGACGATTGCGATTGCAAACGCGACAGGGAATGAGAATGCCCCTCCCATTGAAGAAGAGAGTTGAACGAGATCCTCTCTTTTCCTGTACTTCCCCGTGACCATGAACAGCTGTTCGCCCGTGGAAAGAATGGGAAGGAAGAGCATTATCGCAAAAAGGGTCAGATCGATGTACTGCTTGAGGGTAGAGAGAGAATAAACGAACATTGCTGCATACAAAATTCCCAAGAGCAACCCGAAAAAGAGAAAACGTGCGAACAGAGACTCATCGACCAGCTTGTCTATCCTGTTCCAGTTCAAGTAGAACAGCGGAGTGAATATCGCCAGAGGAATCAGGATCGCAGGATAGAAATTCATCTTCCGAGGTGATAAAATAAATAGTAATTATAATTTCTGACATAGTGAAGATGGCTATAGCCGTCAGAAAGGATCTCTCAATGGGTAAGGGAAAGATTGCAGCACAGGTAGCCCACGCTGCGGTCGAATGCTCCATGCACGCCTCTGAAAAGAGGACAGAATGGATTTCACAGGGGCAGAAGAAGATTGTTGTTTGGGTGAGAGATGAAAAGGAACTCCAGGAATTGATCGCCAAGGCAAGATCGATTGGAGTAAATTGCTGCCCCATAAGGGATGCAGGACTGACTCAACTGGAACCGGACACTCTTACCTGCTCTGGATTTGGGCCTGATGAGGACTCAGTGATAGATTCAATAACTGGAAAGTTCAAGCTGGTCTGATTTTTTGGAAAGGCAGTTAACTTTATATTAACTTTAAGACTTGGCAGATGTGGTCGATCAACCTGGCAATCCAGATTTCAGTCAGCCATTTTTGGACGCTCCTGAGAAGACAACCATAAAGGACATGCTGACGATAGCCTGGATTCTTTCACTTGTAATTGGCATTATTCTTTTGATCACAGGACTGATATCGTTCGGGATAACCGCAATAGTGGGAGTAGTCGACATCGTAGTCTTTTATGAGTGTAGGGAAATTATCAAACTTACGAATCAGAGGCAGCTCTC
>JAJYMI010000006.1 GCA_021787125.1 Thermoplasmata archaeon
CGAATTAAAGGGGTCCAGCAACGTTTAGGCACTTGAGCGAGAAAAATACTGAAGTGCTGAAACGGTTCTTTAATGAGATCAAAATGGAAAACTTTCCCGAGGGCATTTTCTTACGCGGGGAGGGGGAATCGAACCCCCGTTCCCATAGGGAAACGGCTTAGCAGGCCGTCGCCTTACCGCTCGGCTATCCCCGCTGCATCTTACCGTATTTATCGGACATTTCTGTAGCCAGTTGATCCAGAATCTCTTCCAGATCTTCCCCTTCTAGTACGAGTTCATCACCGTTAGAATAGGATATGACTACTCTGAATGTCTCCCCATCGTGATATACGTCGACTTCTCCTAGTTTCTGCATCACAATCAAACGTGATAAATGCTCTATATTAACACTTTCTGTACCCTTTTTAGTTCAGTTCGCTGCATTAATCTTTATTTATTGATTCTGGTTCCTTTAGAGAAATGGATCGATCTGATGGCGAAGATCATAAGATAGTCTACACCGGAATTTCAAGTTCCGTTAAGGCCCCATACGAAAACGAATCGTTCCCGGGGTTGTTGAATGAGATCGAGTCTGAGAAGAGAGAAGGACTGGTCAATCTTGTTATCTCTGATAGAGAAGTTGGAACTCTGAGGATCGAGGGAGGACGGATCTATCTCAATGAGATAGTTGACCAGACCCCTCAGGAGCTTGAGCTATTGAGGAAGTACCCCGTTTACGGCAGGATAGCCTTGAGAGCACTGATGGAGAAGTACGTTGATACCGTTGCAGACGATTCCATAGAGGACATAGACTTCCTGAACGAGATAAGGAGCGATCCTGATAACAGGAAGGTCGATGGGCAACGCTTCATACTCCTGCTATGGGATAGATACTGGAACGTCTCTTCCAGATTCAGGGGTGATGCAAAGGATGGCATATACGTAACATCAGAAAGAAATGTCTGGGAAGAAAAAGACGGAAATTCTTTCAACAAACGGGTCTAGCTTGAACCTCGCAACTTCTTGAGCATTTCGGCTGCGACGTCGCCTCTAATCTTCCTCTCCTTGACCATCATCTCTGCCAGTCTGTCAACCTCTTCTCCCTTCGCTCCAGCAGATACCGCTACGTTTCTTGCGTGCAGCTCCATGTGACCCTTCTGGATTCCCTCCATAGCAAGGGCCCTTATCGCTCCGAAATTCTGCGCGAGTCCAACAGACGCAAGCACGTTTGCGAACTCCTTTGCAGATGAAATGCCAAGAATCTTTCTCATCAACTTGGCCTTGGGGTGTGTAGCTGTTGCGCCTCCCACTATCCCTACAGCCATCGGAAGCTCGATATAGCCAGTCAGGTCCCCATCATCATTTATCTCCCATCGTGTGAGAGAAGTATACCCGTTCATTGCAGCATATGCGTGTGCCCCCGCCTCTATTGCCCTCCAGTCGTTGGCGGTCGCAATCAGTACCGAGTCTATTCCGTTCATTATTCCCTTGTTGTGAGTCGTTGCCCTGTATGGATCGATGCTTGCAAACCTGTAGGCCTCCACAATACCTTCAACAGCATCGTCCCCTCCTATGGCCTTCCTATCAAACACCGCATACGAACTCGTCGTTCTGTACGTTGCCAGGTTGCTGAGGATCCTGAGTCTCACGTTTCCTTTAGATATCTCTGAGATGTGAGGAGCCAGGTACTCTGCCATTGTGTTTACTGCATTGGCGCCCATAGCATCTCTCACATCCACGATTAGGTGAACGACCACCATGGGATCCTTCTCATCGATGACCCTGACTTCTATGTCTTTTGCTCCTCCTCCGACCTTTACGAGCACGGGGTCCTGTGAGTTGGCAAGCTCCAGAAGCTCCTTTTTCTGTTCGAGTATTCTGAACTTCGCCCCGAATGGGTCCGGGACACCCGTCAATTCTATCTGTCCTATCATTACCGGTTCGGTCGAAACCGATCTGAAACCTCCTTTCAATCTCGCCATCCTAGCTGCGTTGGAGGCAGCCGCGACTACGCTCGGTTCTTCTATGGCCATGGGTATGAGGTAGTCCTTCTGGTTGATCAGAAAATTTACCGCTATCCCTATTGGGACTTCCATGACAGAAACGACATTCTCAATCATGTGATCAGCAGTGGATTCTCCGAGACTACCCATGTTCCTTAACAGTGACATTTCTTCTTCGCTGAGGTTTCCCACCTTCTTCAGAATCTCCCTCCTCTCTTCTACGGATAACTTGTAGAATCCAGAGATGCTAGAACTGGGCATGGGAGATGATGAAGGTGGCGAATAAAGATTTATCTTAATTCACACTTCAAATACAATGGTCGGGGACCTGCCACTCATTCTCTACAAGAACGAAGACGATCCAAAGAAGTGCTCTGCCAGAAAGCTGAAGAGATTCAAGCTCGCAGTCTTTATCAGCAGAATACCCTCAAACAGCGTCATCCTATATTCGGATTCGAGTATCAGGCTCTCTCCCGCCGATTCTGTTTACAGACATCTGGTTGCGATTGATGTATCCTGGGAGAACGTTGACAACTACCATTTCCCCAAGGATTCCACTCGCTCTTTGCCCTACATGCTTGCGGCCAATCCAGTCAATTACGGCAAACCGTACAAGCTTTCAACCGTGGAAGCAATAGCTGCTTCCTACTACATACTTGGGAAGAGGGAGCTAGCGGAACGACTGCTTCAGAAGTTCTCCTGGGGAATGCAGTTCATCAACCTTAACAGGAATCCATTAGATGATTACTCAAGGGCCAAGAATTCGGCTGAAGTGACGGATATGGAGAAACTGTACTTCTAGACCCACAGGCCATTTTCCAGGTGGGTAGTTCCATTCGTGTATTCCCTCAGGATGCCCATGATCTTTTCTCGCCACACTTCGTCGATCAGTCTGCTGTCGCTGAATACTGGGTCCTCGTGAATCTTTTCTACGTGTTCTTTGCACTTGCCGTCAGTACCCTTAGAGATGAGGAACTTGCAGTGTTCTCTCTCGTCTTCATCCAGCCTGAATTTTCTTTCCAAGTAAGTCTTTGCAAAATCCAGCACATCCTGTTCCTTGTAGTTTATCATCTTCGGGTCAATCGAGTTCGCTGTGAGGAAGAGGAGTATTCCATCGCACTTAGTGCACCTACCGCAGGGAATTATCTGCCCACCTTCATCGTGGCAGCTGTGGCAGGATCTCTGCAGCCTTGCCAGTTCCGGGTATCTGTTGAACAGGATCTTCTCTTCCACCAGTCCTGTGATGTTTCTTAGGGCAGAGTAGAACCTGATGTCGTACCCTATGCTTTTAAAATAATTGTTGAGGGCGATATCGAACGTCTGAGTCTGGTCATATATGGCGTAGTAGTGGTTGACCCCAAACTCCGGCAGGAATCCTCTAGGATCGTCGAATTCATCACCCTTCATAACCCCAGAAATCCCGAACCTCGTGTAGTATGGAAGGGATGAAAAGAGGTATACCGGGAAAATGAAGAGCTGCACGGGATAGGTATCGGACCACATCGTAAGCGCCTTGTCGTTCAGTGCCTTTACCTTGGAATTCATCTTCCTGTAGAATCTGTCAATGGTCGTCCAGATTCTGAGAGTGTTCTGGTGATTTGCCTGGAAATGATCGTAAGCGACACTTGCGGTCTTCCAGTGCCCGCCAGATTCGTTGATGAATATTGGGTAGACGTTCGCTCCAACTTCCTTCATGATCCCATAGGTGAGCAGACTGTCCTTCCCTCCACTCGACATTATTGCTACGGAACCATCACTCTTGTATGCATTCCTCGAGTTCTGCTCCAGGCCTATGTTCATTAGGGGAGAGTAGCTTGCCTCTTCCACGTTCGGGGAAACTGGTATGTACTCATCCCTGTAGAATTCTCCCCTCTTGAGCAACTTGTTCACATAGATTTCCCTGCTGTTGATTATCATCATCTGCTTGATGAAATCATAGTCCTGCTGCGTTATTGGAAAGTCCGCATCTATTTGCTCCGTGAATAGAGAATAGTTGACCAGTGGAATGAGAGATAGGAGTCTGATGTCCTGCCTGTCAATGGAGATCGGGAAATCGTACTTGAATGCTATAGAGACTTCTTCCCCGTCGACCAGGTACTTCAGCGAAATAAGATCATTCCGGTGCTCCGGTTCCAACAATCTTACTCTTTCAATCGATGATAATTTGCCTCTGGCTTGCAAATTCAGCCACCAATTCTCCTAGTCTCTCCATATCAACCATGGGGATTATAGCAGGAATGCGGTACTTCATCTCGTATTCCTGAGACGCTTGTAGCGCTTCCTGAGCAGTGAGATTCTGCGTGTTTATAGTGATCGCAACGACCCTCTTTCCAGATAGCAGTTCCAGAATCCTAATGACCCTTCCGGGATCCGGCATAGGATAGTTCTCGAATCCATCCAGGAGTTTTCTTCCAGGAGCATCCTGTAGAATTATTGCATCTGGTCTCCCAGCTGCAATTATCTCGAAACTACCTGGATACGCTGGATGAACGACCGAACCCTGCCCCTCAAGAAGTATGAAGTCTGGAGTCGACTTTCTCCACGCCTCGACCACCTCATTCTCTATCGCTCCGGCGACGAAGTCGTTGATTGTTGCGTCTATAACGGCAGTGTGTTCTATGCCCTGCATCCACGAAGTCTGTCCGGTTCCAACCATTTCCGTACTGAAGCCTCTTCTCTGCAATTCCTTCATCAGCATAATCGTGGTAGTCCTCTTTCCAATCGCACTGTCGGTTCCTAGAACCGCGATCTTGAATGACTTGACCTTCTCAATTTCGCCCGTGAAAGGGATCTTCCTGTCCCTGAATATTTTTCTGACGTCTATGATCTCTACGTTCTTCTCTTGGGCTATTCCATACATTTCGGGATCATCCGAAATGAAATCGTGCAGTCCGTTGACTATGCCTATTCCTTTGCTGATTGCCCTCTTGATCACTTCTCTGTACTCTGGCGGAAGTATTCCACCATCTGTAGCTGCACCAATAATGAGATACTTTGGATCGAACTGAAGTGAATCTTCAAACGTAGCAACTATTGGAATTCCCTTGTTTCTTCCTTCCAGATACTCTCCAGCATCCAACCCCACAAGTTGAGAATCTATCACCGCAACAATCTTGAAGCGAGCGGAAAATCTTATCAATCCATGAGCGGTCTTACCGTAGGTAGAGGAAAACACCTTCTCCGCCAGTATGACGGCCCTCTCCATTTCACTCATGGGATACCACCACTGGCTCCAACACGTTAGTGATGTGTCGGTTTCCCATCCTTAGTTGTGCAACTATTCTTTCCACAGTGTTCAATGTGTTTAGTCTCGTCACTACTGCAAAAATCGATTTGAGACCGAACACGTACTCTAAACAAGTGACACGTAAAACGGACGTGCCGCCTGGGTCTGAATCTTCGTTTTCTCCTTCGGTCAAATTAAACTAGTCCTCCTCAGAGGTCAAGTGATGGAAGAAAAATGAGTTATATAAGAATTGTGTCGAGTCCTGATTAGCGATACCCCCCATCGTCCTTACCGTCGCTTCAAGAAAAGAATAAGAATACCCAAAAAATAGAGTTTCCATGTTTGAACTCCAGGTCAAACTCAAAAATCCTTCCGTAAGCAATGATATAGACAGACTGCTTTCAGAATTCCTTTTCGACATCGGTTATTTAGAGGAAAGAGGGGAATTCAGTCTGGAAACGGTGAGGGAGAGTGTTCCTTTTAGGTTGTTCAAGGACGTTTTCCTTCTCAGGGCGGATAAGACCTGGCCTGTAAACGAATTGATGACATATCTTGATACTACGAAGCCCACTCTCTACAGACATCTTAATCGCCTGAAGGGACTTGAGATCATTCAGGAGGTTCAACTCGGGAAGGAAAAAGGATATGTGATGAGATACAATTCGCTCTCTCTCGCCTGGAACTTCGTCGAGTCGAATGTGAAGATGGCGATGGACAATTACAGGAAGAGAGTGGATAACATACAGTCTATGGTAAGTGATTGACAATGATGACTCATCTTACAAAAGGATCCAGATACAAGATAGTTTCGGCCAGCTCAACAGAAGAGAATGTAGCATCTGATGGAATCCTGGAAGGATTCCTCACTATGGGAGAGGAACCAGCTATTCTCTTGAACATTGGCGACCCAAAGAGCGAGAAGCTTAGGGTAATTCCTGTAAGTACAATTCTATACATTGACGTTATAGAACAGACAGAAGAGAAGGACAAGCAGGAAAAGGGAGACCTCAACTACATTAGTTGATAAGCCTGGATCTCTTTGTAAACCGGTCCTGTCGGTTTTAGAACGGATTCGATCATGGAGAAGTGAGCTACCTCCTGTTCCAGGAAGGTCGTGTTCTCGTATCTCGTAACCACATCTGAGAAATCTCTTCTATCCTTCACTCTCAGGAGCGTAATGTGCGGCGTGAAGGGGTGATCCAGAGGTATCTCGCTGGTCTTGGAGTCCACTTCACCTGCAAGTTCTTTCAGAGTATTCTCAGGGTAGGCCCTGACAAACAGGACTCTCCCGTTCCTGATGTTGGGAAAGGCTCCCATTCCTTTCAGCGTCACTGTGAACCTCTTGAAGTCTATCTCTTCGAGACTCTTTCTCATCATATCCACATCGCTTATCTCACCCAAGAACTTGAGAGTGAGATGCAGATTTTTCCCTTCTACTGATCTGCCCATAGGCCTGCTCTCCTGAATGACTCTCGACAAGAGATCGTTTGTTTGGAGGCTAATCGCTATGAAACATCTCACTGACTTTAAATAAATTACTCCGCAAAACTTTTTGCCTTCTGTGACATCCGTGGACTATGATCGTTAAAGACGGTCTATACTATACAAAAACACACGAGTGGCTGAAGATCGACGGTGACATCGCGTCCGTAGGCATAACAGACTTTGCTCAAAACCAGATGTCAGATATAGTCTATGTCGATTTTCCAAAGATCGGTGCCATGATAAAGGCTGGGGAGATTGTGGGAACTGTTGAAAGCGTTAAATCGGCAGAGGATTTCTACTCTCCCATTACAGGAAAGGTCGTTGAAGTCAACAAGAATCTGGAGAAGGCTCCAGAGGAGATCAACAAGAACCCATACGATGCTTGGATTGTCAAGCTAAAGATGAGCAACCCTTCCGAAGTAAACGGCCTGATGAAGAAAGACGCTTACGAGAAGATAGTAAAGTAAAGTTCAGATGTCCTGGATTCAGAGGAGAAGGTCTGAGGCATACTATAAGAAAGCCAAAACGGAGGGATTCCGGAGCAGAGCGGCCTACAAGCTGAGGCAGATCGACCAAAAGTTTGGGCTGATAGAAAATGGAATTAGGATTCTTGACCTCGGTGCCTCACCGGGTGGGTGGAGTCAGTATTGCTCGCTGGTAAATGAGGACGGACTGACTATAGCTCTTGATATGGTGCCAATGAGCAGGGTTGAAAATGTACAATTCATAAAAGGAGACATCTTTCAGGACGATATCTGGTCGAAGATCCTGGAATTCTCTCCCGATGGATTCGACCTGGTTCTTTCTGATATTCTGATGCACACGAGCGGTGATAGGTCTAGGGACCAGGCAAATTCCTACTTCATCGCTAAGCGGGTCCTGGAGATATGTGAGCACACCCTCGGGAGAAATGGGAAGGCACTGGTAAAGATGCTACAGGGAGACCTGACAGAAGAAATGAGGGGAGAATTCAAGAAACATTTCAGGAGAGTCCACTTGACGAAGCCACCTTCGTCTCTTCCACGTTCTGCTGAAGTGTATATCCTTGGAGAGTACTACTCAGGTCATTGACTAGATCGTCGAATCTCTCTGATTCAACAAAGACAACCGTGTTGCCCTTCTTCTTTCTTATTATTTCAGCTGCCATGTGTTTTGCTCTTTCTTTTTCCACCTTCAAGTATCCGCCCTTGTTCAGGTAGGAATCCCACTCGGAGGTGAACGCCTCTGGGTCAGAAAAGTTCCATCTTCTCTTCAGCAGTCTCCTTCTCCTGAGACTCAGTAATATCATATCGGAGAGTTGAACGTTGTCCACGAAAATGTCCTCGTATACTCCAGACGGTATGTCTATCCCATTGATTTCCAGTTTATTCTGATCGGCTATCCTGATGGCCGTAATGTAGGCCTCTGGAGGTATAGACGTCTCTCCAAAATTTTTCATATAATACTCATAAATTA